>SEBM01000581.1 GCA_004296145.1 Flavobacterium sp. | reverse complement strand
TCCTGATCATTAAAAAAGGCGGGAAAAATAAGAATATAAGTATAAACTCGAGAAAGAACAATGATGGGGATACTTCAGTACCTATGGGAAGAGCCTATAACAGGAAAAATTCAAGAGTAACTACAAACTGGTGGATATTTGATCTTGGTTTTTTGCACGAATTTGTAATACATAACTTCCTTCTTTCAATCCCAAAAATTCAGCAGTATTTTTTTTACTCCACCCACTCCAGTCTTTAGAAAAATTTTTTAGAAAATATTCGTACTCTACACCATCTTCATTAGGAACCAAAAAGCTGAATCTCAAATTATTATACTTAAAACATACTTCATCACCGTTTACCAAATCAATTGCCGAATCATTGTTGAAAGCTGAAGCTTTTCTGAATAAAAGAAGAGAAGAAAACTCTGGCTTTATTTTATCGTTAATAAATTTTTCGAGGGCAAAACCGTTGTTTACAGAATAAAATCCGTAGTTTTTATCTAATATAATCGGCATGTAAAATCCAGAAAAAAGATTTTTAATTTTGCCATGATGTGATGTGTGATTGTTTTCAATAAAAGTATTTTGAGAAGGATTGTAATCGTACTGCGAAGTACTGGTAATGGCACGTATATCTTTTTCATCCCTAAAAAATGACGGGAAATTTCCTTTCAAATGATCTACGGAGATAAATTGACGATTCTGAGGCTGCAAATTTTTATCGAGTCTGAATTTCATCACTCCATAATTGGGAATATTAGCAAAAATATTGCCTCCATCATCGACTATAATTTGATTGACGGCTCCCAATATAAATTTCATTTTCTTTAGAAATTTCCAGGTATTTCCTTTTTTTTCAAAGATGGCAATTCCGTTGTAGTTTCCTGCAAGAAGGTAGTTTTCGTTTAGTTTTTTAAGGCAAAGAATCCCGTGATGATCGTAGATCTTGGTGAATTCCTGATCATTTACCTCAAACAAACCTTTGTGATGCCCGCAATAGATTTTTCCATCGATATTTTGAAGCGTCCAAACTTGCCCTTCACTTCCTTTAAGAATCTGAAAAGAGCAGTCGTCTGATGCGTTTTTTACTTTTCGCCAGTCTGCAAGATAAAGTCCCTGATTTGTTCCTAAATAAAAGTATAACCCGTTCCAAAATCATTGTTTGAACTATGAAAATAGCGGATATTACTTTTTAGATCGAAGAAAGAAATTCCAAAATCTAAACCCATCCACAGTTTTCCGTTCTTTTGATAATGCAAACTCAGAACAGTATTATTGGGCAATCCTGTGTTTTTACTTATTTTTTTAATGATTTTACCATCTAAATCGGTAAGGTATAAACCATCTAAGATAGTTCCGAATGCCAAATATTTGTTGTCTAAATTATCAAAACTAAAAACTTTATTTTTAACAATTAATGTACTTATCTCGGTATTTAAAGATTTAAGATTACCGTTTTCTAATATGAAAATGCCATTATCTTTACTAACTACATTGAGTTTATTATGATGAAAAAAGATCCCAGAAACTTCAATAGGAATGTTGGTAGGATATGTGCAAATAAAATTTAGTCTGTTGTCTTTATATTCATAAAGTCCTTTTCTTTCGTCTGCCAAAAAAATTCTTCCGTTTACCTGAAAACTTTCCGAAAATGAAGTAGGTGCAGAAATTTTCGATAATTTGTTATGACCGTAGGAATACAAATTTTGGTGAGAGATAAAAATAATCTTTCCTTTGCTTTCATAGGTGCCCCAAAATTCTTCGTTTACGCCTCCAATATTTTTCTTAAAAGGATATAATGACGTATACTGAAATCTTCTGAACTTGTTTCTTTTCCAGATTCCAAAATCCATATCTGCACCCGTAAAAATTACAGAATCATTTACTATATGCAATGATCTTGTATATCCTCTTGATGCGCGATATCTAATCCAATTTTCTCCGTCAAATTCAAGCAATCCGTTTTCAGAAGCCATATAAACCAAACCGTTTGCGGCAGATTTTATTTCCCAGATCTTGCCGTGATTTCCGTAATCTTCAGGCAGGTAAGTATATAAAAATGGCGTATCTTTTTCAGGAATATTCTGAGAATAAACCAAAAAATTCGTTAAAAATAACGATAAAACTAAAAAATAATATTTCAACATGTGGTTTACCCAAATATACTGAAAATATGGACAAAAAATCGTCCGCTGAAAAAATTATCAACGGACGATGTGTTGTTTGTTATAAGAAATTATTTAACGATAAGTTTCGAAGATTGTGCCTCTCCTTTTTCGTTGATGTTTTTTATTACATAAACCCCTTTAGAAAGCCCTGTAGAACTGATAGTGTTTGACGCAGCAGTTTTTACTTTTTGTCCTGCCATGTTATATATTTCAATATTTTTTACACTAACATCAGCAAAAATAGTTTCACCTGCGTTTACAGGATTCGGATATAATTTTGCTTTTTTACTTACATTTAAATCATTCGTACCAAGTACAGTGTTTTTGTGAAAATAAATATTGTCCACATATATTGTTCCCAAGTTAGAAGAAATCAGAAATTGATAAAGAGAATTTCTGATTTGTGGTGCAGTATCAAATGATGAGATGGGAACATCAATAGAAACCCAAGAACCAGTAACTGTTGGTAAACCATTATACAGAAAAGCACTTGTTTCACCGGTTTGAGAAGCATGGTTTGACCATTTAGGGTTAATTACTTTCCCTACCAAATTGGTTCCTGCATCGATATAATAATCCATGTGGAAATGAGTCATTTGAGATGCATTTGTATAATTAGTCAATTGTACACCTAAGAAATTACCAAAAATAATTTTTTTAATATCATTTCCTGCTACTTGCATGTCTGAAATACTTGAATCATCCCAGCTTGTAGACCATTCAGTCACAGGAATATTGGTATATGCATTACTAAACAAAGAAATCACATCTGTAGCGAGTCTTGCAGGTGGAGTTGGCGCAGCTACACTTGGTCCTGAAACTGTATAATTTACAGTATATGTCTTAGTAGTCGTTCCGTTTTGTGAAGTTACCAAAACTGTTGCAGTTCCTGGTAATGCAGATGCCTGTGTAATTACTTTCGTAGCACTTGCATTTGTTGTAGTTGCTACAGTAATTTGAGGAGTTGCACTTCCTTGTGCAAAATTCACACTATAAGTTGCTGTTGAGGGGCTAAAACCAGCAACTGTAGTTCCGTTTACTTTGAGATCACTTAATGTTGCATCTGCCGCAGGATTTACTGTAGCTTTCCAAAAATAGATGTTATCTAAGTAAATTGTAGAAGGTGTAGTACCAGCTTGTCCGTCAAATTTAAGCTGGAAAACAGAATCCCAAGTCATTCCTGTAAATGCAGATTTTGGCAAATCTACACTGCTCCATCCCGCATTTACCAATGGAACGGTTACCAGAAATTCTCCTGCTCCTGTTCCATTATTGATCGGTGAAACTTTTAAAACCGTACCTGCTGTATTAGTCCATACATCAACATGAAGAAACTCCATTGCTGCTGCATTTTGAGTAGAAAGTTCAGTTCCTTGATAATTGAAATTAGCATAGGTCATGACATTATTACCCGATCCTGAAACCGGAACAAAAGTAGGATTTACTGTTCCTGATTGACTCCAATTCGGGTTGTAATTGGTAGCTACACTTGTGTATGTATCGCTGAATAAGGAGATTACATTTGCCTGCAGCTGCGTTGGCGTTGGCGCATTAGTCGTAGGCTGAGAAAAGCCAAAACTGAATGCCAAAAGCATTAAAAAAAGAGATAAATTTTTCATTTTATAAAAATTTA
>SEBM01000580.1 GCA_004296145.1 Flavobacterium sp. | reverse complement strand
CTTACATTCACTTGTATGGTTCTTTGAAGATATTTTTTAGTTCATTTTTACCGGTTTGTTTAATTTTTTATTTATGAAACAGGTAATTCTTCTAAAGATGGATTTTGAAATTCTTTTCTATAAATTCCGGGAGGCTGCAAAGTTTGGGTTTTGAAAAAGCTGTAAAAATAATTTAAATCGTTAAAGCCAAAAAGAAAAGCAATGTCTTTCATCGATTTATCAGAATATTTAAGCAGGTACTTTATTTCATCGATCAGTTTTTCGTTTATCCATTCGTTTACAGTTTTTTGAGTGGAGTTACTTATTATTTTAGATAAATAATTTTCATCTAAGTTTAATAACGCAGCATGTTCTTTTACACGCATAACCGATGAACAATTACCATTAATTAATTCATTAAAATTATTTTCCATGTTTTGACGGAAATTGATGGTAATTTTATTATTCCTTTCATTATTTTTTTGAGTACTCACTTCATCTTTGTGTTGTAATTGAACCATAAATAGAAGGTTAAGCGCCATATTTGCCATAATTTCTTCTTTATAGCATAAACTTGAAGCTGCTATTTCATATATTTCAAGGCAGGTTTGCTCAAAATAATTCATTGTTTCCTGAGTAAGGCAACAGCAGTAACCGTTTTTACCATCAAATTCCAAAATATTATCAATCCCGCCAGGAAAATGTTTTAACATGAAAGATTTTTTGAATGTTATATTGTAAACTTTTTCCATGTCAGTCCAATCAATTTTAAAAAAGGCATTTGGACAGGCTAAGACGACATGATTTTGATGTAACTCAAACCTGTCGTCACCTACAGTAAAACTTCCATTGGCCTTAGTGACTATAGTGAAACTGTAATAATCCGATCTGAAAGTTGGTGAATGAAAAGGAAATTTCAAGTCCCATTTGTGAACTTTTACAATTGAAAACTCATCGTTGTCTATATAATCATGGTAGGAAAGATTCAAAAAATCAATTTGGTCTTTATATTTGCTGATTGTGGTTAGTTCTGGTATCATTATCTTGTAAATAAAGTTAGGTCACTCTTTAACTAATAAATAGATAAATTTTATTTTCAAATGTAATTCAAATTGATACTTGTACTATGGGCTAATATTGACAATAAGTTATAAAATTTAAAGATTTTAGTTTTGTTGCAGACTTTTTCTATATTGAGTTGGCGTCATTGTAGTTTGCTTTTTAAAATAATAGTTAAAGTAACGGCTACTGGTAAATTGGAATGTATTGGCAATTTCTGCTATTGGAACGGAGGTTTCGGTTAATAACATTTTAGCTTCACTTAAAAGTCTGCTATTAATCCATGCTGTTGGGGTTCTTCCTGTTTTTGTTTTTATTATTCTGCAAAAATAATCTTCGTTTAAAAATTGTAGTTCCGCAAAATCACCAGCTCTTAATTGTTTTGGTTTTTTGCCATTTACTATTTCGTTAAAGTATTTTTCTAAATCTTTATAAAAGGTATTAACTACAAGAGAATTGTTGTTTTTTTCAGTTATAGGGGGTAATTGATTTTGGAACAATTCTTTAATCTTTATAAGTAAAAATTCTATAATGTTACCAATGAGAATCATTTTTTGATCTGAATAACCTTCCATTTCTTGTTTAATTTGGCTTATATTATTCATTATTATCAGATAGTTTTCCGGGTCAATTTTGGTATAAATAAAGGATTCCGAAAGTAAAAAGGGAAATTCTTTATATATATCCAAAAAGCAATAGGTAACCAGAAATTTTTCAGTAAAACATATAAAATAAGCCTGGGATATGTGATCTAATTTATAATTACGAAAATGCCCTGGACCAGTTATAAATATACCGGGCGATTCTAATTTTAATGTTTGATTATTGTAATGGTGTGTTGCACTACCTTCATTGATTATAAATATGGTAAAGAAATTTGCTTTATAATTATCACCGGCCTTCAGTAATTTATTTTTATGATATTTATTTATTTCCTGAAGTATAAAATCTTCACTTATCATTTCAAGTGAAGAAAGCCCGAACCATTCAAGGATATCTTTTAGTGTTTTAAAAATGGGTATTTTGCTGTCCATATAGGTGAATTTAAAAATAACATTATCTAAAATTGAATTAACAATATTGTATCAATTTATAATATCGCTTGATGTAAATTGATAGCAGTATAGAGAGGTAGTTAATTGTATGATTTGTTATCTGTTTTATCAATCTAAAACACTCTTATCCAATTTTTTATATTGTACATATTTACTGCTTAAAAGCGGGTTTTACTAATATAAATGGATAAAATTCTTTAAATCTTAGATTATTATAATCTTTAGTGAATTATTCACAGAAAATGAGATATTTGGTTCGCTGTATAAGCGCTTAAATTAACTTATTCGAAGATGTAAATTTTATTTTTAAACTCTAAAAAAAGGGTTAGATATTAATGAAGGATGTAAAAAAAACTTAAGTGATACAGTTGGATTTTTTGTGAGCTTGAAATTAGATAACAAGGTTAGCAAATGCATCACTTTTTGTATCCTGAATCTTATTACAAAAATTTCAAAATGATATTTTAAAGTAAATAGCAATTCCTTTGAATATTCAGACTCTGATTCGGTTAGCTTTATTAGTATTAACTATTCAGTTTTATAAAATTCAAAGTTGTAAGCAAGGGATTAACC
>SEBM01000579.1 GCA_004296145.1 Flavobacterium sp. | reverse complement strand
CAGAATGACCATATTATGAGCTATTATTTTTAGGAATTTTTTAGTTCATTTGCGACTTTTTCAAGCTCCAAATACCAATCTTCACCAAAACGACGAATTAACGCTTCTTTTACAAATTTATACACCGGAACTTCTAATTCTTTACCTAAAGAACAGGCATCATCACAAATATCCCATTTATCATAATTAACCGCTGCAAATTCTGTAAAGTCTTTTACACGGATGGGATACAAATGACATGAAACCGGTTTTTTCCAGTCAACGATTCCCTGATTATACGCTTGCTCAATTCCGCAAAGTGCCGTTTTGCCATCAAAAATAACGTAAGCACAATCTTTGTTATCTATTAAAGGTGTTTCAAGATCTCCGTCAGTTCCGTTTACCCAGGTTCCTTGCGCTTCAATGGCTGCAATTCCTTCCTTGCGTAAAAACGGTTTTACTTTCGGATAAATCTCTTCCATGATTTTAGTTTCCGCTTCGCTTAAAGGCGCACCGGCATCTCCGTCAACACAGCACGCTCCTTTACAAGCTGACAAGTTGCACACAAATTCTTTTTCAAGAATATCTTCTGAAATAATGGTTTTACCTAATTGAAACATGACACTAAAATACTTAATTTAATAAAGTGCAAAGATAGTCAAAGAAAGCAGATATTGTTTGCTAAATTTAACCGCAAGGTTCACAAAGGATTACGCAAAGTCCGCAAAATCTTATTTTCAATTATATCATTGCGAACCTTTGCGAAAAATCTTTGCGATACTTTGCGGTAAAAACCACCATTGTTACATATATCACTTTTTTACCCGTAAAAACGTGTTTTTATAACAAAAGTGCTTCGTAACAAAAAAACACCTAACTTTATTATCTACTTTTGCAGCAGTTTTTAAAACCTTAAAATCAAAGCACTATGTTAGAAATCGACTTTAAAGAAATTGTTACAGTTAGTATGGTTCTTTTTGCCGTAATTGATATCGTAGGATCAATTCCGATTATTGTAAACCTAAGAGCAAAAGTAGGCCACATCGAATCTGAAAAAGCTTCTATTGTTGCCGGAATGATTATGATCGTTTTTCTTTTTGTTGGAGAAGGTTTTCTTAATCTTATTGGTATCGATGTGCATTCGTTTGCTGTTGCCGGTTCGTTTGTTTTGTTTTTCCTTGCTTTAGAAATGATTTTAGGAATCAGAATCTATCGTGATGAAGAACCGGGATCTGCGTCTATTGTTCCTTTGGCTTTTCCGCTTATTGCCGGAGCAGGCACTATGACTACTTTACTTTCATTACGATCTCAATTTCATACCATCAATATTATTATTGCCATTTTACTGAATATTATACTCGTATATGTTGTTTTGAAATCGTCTAAAAAAATCGAAACTTTATTAGGAGAAAACGGGCTTGGCGTGGTTCGCAAGACATTTGGAGTGATACTTTTAGCAATTGCTGTTAAATTATTCGCTGCTAATGTTAAAGGTTTGTTTGTCTAACATTTAATTTTATAAATTTACCCCCATTAAAATTTCTAAATGCAACTCGGGAGTATTTTAACTAAAGAGTTTTACTTTATTATTTTAGACAACAAAAACAATCTTATGAAAATTTTCACTTCAATCTTAGTGCTTTTAGCATTAGCTTTAATTGTTTTTAATATTACGTTACTAGACTTCAAAAATCCTTTTCAGGGAGACAGTGCAGTAGCTTTTATTGGAATTGCAGCTTCGTTTTGTGCTGTTCTGATTCTTTTGATTTTTAGAATTTCAAAAAGAATTGAAGAAAAAACGAATGAAAGATAATATGTTTGACACTTTAATTATCGGCGGAGGCGTTTCTGGCATGTCATGTGCACTGGTTTTAGGTTCCGCTAAAAACAAAGCTTTTGCATCCGATAAGAAAATCGGAATCTTTACTCATCAAAAGAATTCTTCTTTACAGGAGGCCATTTTTTATAATGCTTACGGAGTGCCGCCAGGAAAACTAGGTTCACAATTACTTTTTGAAAGTACAGTAGATTTAGCTGCAAGTTATCCACACATTGAGCAAATTCCGAATGAAAAAGTAATTAAAGTAGAAGGAGCTTATCCTCTTTTTACAGTTACTACGAATAAAAACTCCTATCAGTCTAAAAGTATCATTATCGGAATAGGTTCTGCGAATACTTTTGATATTGAAGGTTTAATGCAGTATATCGAGCCTCACAAAAAGGCTCTTCCCGAAAAACAACGTATTCAGCTGAAAAACGACGACCATAAAGTAGCCGAGGGTATTTATGTAATCGGAACTTTGGCAGGCTGGAGAAGCCAATTGGCAATTGCTGCCGGAAGCGGTGCTGCAGTAGCAACCGATATTCTTACTTTATGGAATAACGGTGTGCAGACTCATTCGCACGATAGTATTCGTTAATTAAGCATAAAAAAACAAAACTGAACCAAAAACGGCTACACCAATTACTCTTAATACTCCAACAATAGCGAGACGTTTTAAACGACCAACATTTACTTCTTTTTGAACAATTTTGTCATGTAGAAAATTAATGAGAATTAAAAAAGCTATCCCTGTTATTCCAATAATTGAAACTCCAACTACACGTTGAATAAAAGAAAAAGGAAGTTCTGCAATTAATTCTAGTTTTCTTTCATAGCTTCCAATCCAAAAAAAGCTAAAAAAAGCAGTT
>SEBM01000063.1 GCA_004296145.1 Flavobacterium sp. | reverse complement strand
TCCTTATATTTCATTATACTTTCTAATGAAACTTCTTTGTGATTATCCATATAAAAATAGATTTTGTCTGAAGCGAGAGGTTGTTGTTCTTCTTTTGTAAATTCCAATTGTTTGTTCCAGATCGTTTCAAAAAATATATTCTTAGTTCCTATCATCGGATAAAATCCGTCAAAGCCCTGATCAATCAGCTGGAGTCCTCCAACAGTTATAAAAAGATTTTTTTTGTTTTTAAAAACGGATATTCCAATATCTGAAGAAGACAATTGTTGCAGAAATTTAGCGGTATTTTTTAATTCAGATGGTTTTAAATTATCCCTTTGAATTAAAAAAGGAGAATTTTTAAAACGAATTGTATCATTTTTTGCCACTGTAATACTCTTAATGACTTTTTCTGAATCAAGTTCTTTTACATCCATCAAAAAATCTTCTGAATTGGTATTTATTTGAAATAATTTGTTCTCAAAATAATAAGAGTTAGAAGATTTGCTTGCTTTTTTATTTTCAGGCTGCAAAAAGGTCTTCTCTTTTATTGCAATACTATCCAGTTTTATGTCAAACAATTGCGTTTTTTTAAGATTGTGGTCCAAAGTTAAAATCAGACGGTTGCTCAGCAGGTATAATTTAGTTTTGCTGACAACTTTAGATAATGGATTATATTCTCCGGGTTCCATTTTTTCAATAGGATAATCCCTGAGAATCTGGTTGAAAGATTTAGGTTGTGTTTTTCTGTCCTGAAACTTAAAAGGTGTAAAATCCAGTATTTTTTCTTCCACCATTCCATTTTTAAACACGTAAAGAATAAGTGCCGGTGCAGATTTGTGTTGCATCAAAAGATTAAAAGTATTGTCTTTTTGAAATGACGTTACCATGAGCTCACTATCAACAGCATATTCAAATTTTAAGGCTTTTGATGTTTTCGTTTCAAAATAGTATTTGACAATAATAATATCTTTCGAGATTTGTGAATACCAGTATACAGTAGGATTTCCGTCTTCACTGAAACTATATCCCATCAAGGATCTGTTTTTATATTCTACCGGACCATTGAACTGATCTGTGAGGAATAAAGCACTATTGTATTTTAAAATAGTAAAATTCTCCTGTGAAGCCACAAAGACAATAACTTCATGAGTTGCAGTATTTTCAAAATTTAAAATCTGATCTGATTCCTGGGGCCTTTTTAAATCTAACGGATAAGTAGTAAGTACCGTCTGGCCCAATAGGATAGAATTGTAAATTACAGCCAAAAACAGAAATATTTTTCTCATATTTTTTAAATAATAAAATCAATTCAAATTTGTATCTAAAGCCTCTTTAAGAATTCATCAGTTCCTGAAAATAATCGACAAACTGACCTAAATGCAAGCCATCCATAAGCCCGTGATGAACGTAAACAGCCATAGAAATAGTTCTTTTGCCATTTTCATCGGTCATCATTTTACCAAACGAAACTTTAGGGCAGCTGTCCGGATAAGTAAAACTTCGCGCATGTGTAAGTGATGTAAAGTTTAACCACGGAATGGCAGAAAAATGAATCACATTATCATCCTTAAATTCTCTTGTAAAAAGCCCGGTTGTATGCTGAATACGTTCAATTTCCTTTAGTGCGTTTTGTTTGAAAACATCAAAATCAGAATTATATTCAATTAGTGAAAATCCAAAAGTGCCGTCTTCACGGCCAATTGTTGCCGAAACATCAATACGTTCATTAATGTAAATTTCGTCTCCGGAAATTCTGTACTTAAAATTCTCGATAGTGTTTACTGCCACCAAAGTTTTATGCAAATAATATATGAAAAAAGAAGCATTCAGACTTTTAGCATTTTGATACGCTTTTGTACAATCAATTTCTACAGTCGCTCCAAAAAATGGCTCTTCCATTTGTTTGAAATGAGCAAAATGTTCTTTTCTGTTCCAGTTTTCTAAATCTAAAAGTGTTTTCATTATGACAAATTATTAACCACTTCGGTAATTTTTTCAAATGAACTAAAATGTTCATGTTCTACTTTATGACTAATTTTCTCGTGTTCCCAAGTGGTGTGAAACGGAATATGAACCGCATAACCGCCAATTCCTAAAACCGGCAGGACATCAGATTTTAAAGAATTTCCGATCATTAGAAATTCATGAGGCTGAATATCAAGGCGCCCAAGTAACTTTTCATAATCAATTTCCTGTTTGTCTGACATTACTTCAATATGATGAAAATAATGACCCAAACCAGAACGGTGCAATTTGCTGTGCTGATCTTTTAAATCGCCTTTTGTAGCCACAACCAATTTATATTTTCCTTGTAATGCCTGCAACGTTTCTTCAATTCCGTCAAGAAGTTCGATTGGTTTTTCGAGTAATTCTTTTCCGTATTGAATTATTTTTTCGATCACTTCAACCGGAATTGTATTGTTCGAAATATTCATAGCAGCTTCAATCATCGAAAGAATATACCCTTTGATTCCGTAACCGTAAAGTGGTAAGTTCTCAATTTCGATTTTAAATAATTCCTGCGAAATACCCTGATGCGAAAGATAATCTTCCATCAAAGCGCAAAATTTATGTTCAGTTTCCTGAAAATATGGCTCATTTACGAACAAAGTATCATCGGCATCAAATGCGATTACTTTTAGGTTTGGAATTTTGCTTTTATGTAACATAATGTTTTTGTTTCAGGTTTGTTTTGTTTCAGGTTTTTTTGCCACGAATCACACGAATTGACACTAATTTTAATCAGCTTAAATCTTTATAAATCTGCGTGAAATTTTTTGCCACAGATTAAAATTAAAAAGAATCTGTGTAAATCAGCATAATCTGCCAAATCTGCGAGCAAATTATTTAGCAGCAAATAATCTTTTCAATGAAATTGTTTTATCGTAAAAAGTAATTCTAATTCCGAAAAGTAAAATGATACCGCCAAAAACCATTTGTAAAGTTATTTGTTCTTCCAAAAACAACCAAGCTAATATCGAAGTAATTATCGCCTGACTTAATAAACTTAATGAAACTCTTGTTGCGCGCATGTGTTGCGTTGCATAACTAATAGACAGCCAGGCACACAATTGGCAAATCACTGCCTGAAGAACCAGCACAAACCAACCGGTATTTGAAAATCCATTAAAAGGCTGATCCATTGAATAACAAAGAATTCCAAGATAAATACTTGAAGCAAATAAGCTTATTGTCATAAATGATAAAACATCAACCTGAGACAAAACATTTTTACTAACCAAAAGGTAAATCGAATATAAAATCCCTGAAAGAACCGCAAACAGAAAAGCCTGATCAAAGTTCAGTTCCATAAAAAAGCTGAAACCAACTAAAGTTATCATTCCGAAAAGAGCAACAACAGTTCCGATCCAAAAGTTAGTTGCCGGTTTTGATTTTAAAAATAAGAAAGAGCCAATTCCAACCCAAAGCGGAGACAAATTGGTTAGCAAAGAAGCCTGCGTAGCGCTTGATTCCTGAATGGCGATATTCCAAACGGCAACATCCGAAGAAAATAGAACGCCACAAAGTGCTGCTAAAAGCGTAAATTTTAATGTTGGAAGTTTAAAGCTTTTTGTAATCAGAACATACGGCAAAAGCAAAGTCAACGCAAAAAACATTCGGTAAAAAGCAGAAATTAATCCCGGAGTCAACTTCAATTTTACCAAGATCGGGAATATTGAAATGCAGAGTATTCCTGCGATTAGTGCTAATCTTGGTTTGGTGAGTTTCATGCGTATTTAATTCTTTATTATTTTTCAAAGATAGTTTAGAAAAACAATAGTCTGAAAGAGAAAAGCGCGAACCAATTAAAAATATTAATCGATTCGCGCTTTTTTGTCTCTGATTTAAACTACAGCAAACTTACTACAAGCCTTTTTAATTTGCTTATCTGAAAATGGTTCCAGTGCTTTGGCAAGCATTTCACTCGTTTTGATGCATTCCATCATTTTGGATCTTAGATCTTTGTCATCTCCCAATTCTGTTTCAAGAATTCTTCTGAAAATTTCAGACAAATAATCCGGTTGATCCCTAAAATCTCCTTCAAACCAAAGATCTGAAAGGAAGTTTGCTACCGATGGCATTACATCGTGATGTGTTGGTTTTTGATTTTCTCCTTGCATAACCGAAAAAATATAAACGCACGAATCCCTCGCTTTAGATGTGCAAAAATATCTTTTAAGGATAGGTTTCCCATTGTTTCCGCAGGGACATCATGACGAGGGATTCGCTTATGTTAACTCTAAGTAAGTTTCAGGATAAATCCTTAAATATTTTTGCAGTACAAACTTACAAAAACAAATTCGTAAAAAACAACAAAAAGAAAGAATATTCTTATTTTTAATGTTTTCCAATTCTCTCAATCTTTGTCATTTCGACGAAGGAGAAATCCCCGCGGCAATATTCGACAAAAACTGGAAATCCTTTGCAGATTTAACTTACGAAGATTTCTCCTTCGTCGAAATGACAAAGATTGTGTAAAGTTGGATTAAGGTTTAATCGTAATAAAGATACATTATTTCCAGAAACGAGAAAATCGCACTAGAAATTCAACAACATGTGTGAATCCCGAGTGCGATTTCTCCTTCGTCGAAATGACAAATTATATTTATGATCTAAAGTTCTTTAGTTCACCGTCTCACCATTCGGAGCATCTGCATCAGGATTAATGAAAACCAATTTTCCTTCAGCATTTGTTGTCATTAAAATCATTCCCTGACTTTCAACACCGCGCAAAGCTCTTGGTGCTAAGTTTGCCAAAACAGAAACACGTTTTCCGATAATTTCTTCAGGAGAAAAGCTTTCTGCAATTCCCGAAACGATTGTACGTACATCAATTCCTGTATCAACTTTAAGAACTAAAAGTTTATTTGCTTTTGGCATTTTTTCAGCTTCCAAAATAGTTCCAACGCGGATATCCATTTTTGCGAAATCTTCAAACTGAATTAATTCTTTTTGAGGTTCCGGTTGTTTGCTTTCGGCAAGATTGGCTGTTTTAGTTGCTTCCAATTTCTCTATTTGTTTTTGTATTTCTTCGTCTTCGATTTTAGCGAAAAGCAATTCTGCTTCGCCGATTTTATGTCCTTCTGGGAATAAATTCCAATCATTAAATTCCAAATTCCAATTAAGGTCTTTGATATTTAAGATTCTTGATAATTTGTTTGCTGTGAAAGGCAAGAAAGGTTCGGCCAAAACGCTCAACGCAGCAGCGATTTGCAGAGCCACATACATTTGGGTTTTTACACGCTCCGGATTATCTTTCATTACTTTCCAAGGCTCTTCGTCAGCAAGGTATTTATTTCCTAAACGAGCAACATTCATCAATTCACCCAAAGCTTCACGGAATCTGTAACGCTCTACAGAACTTGCAATAACAGCCGGATATGCTTTTAATTCATTTAAAGTTGCTTCGTCAATTTCTGTAAATTCATTTGGAGTCGGAACAACGCCTTCATAATATTTGTTCGTTAAAACAACTACGCGGTTTACAAAATTTCCAAAAACGGCAACCAATTCGTTGTTGTTTCTCGCCTGAAAATCTTTCCATGTAAAATCATTATCTTTTGTTTCCGGAGCATTTGATGTTAATGCATAACGCAAAACATCTTGTTTCTCTGGAAAATCTTCTAAATATTCGTGTAACCAAACGGCCCAGTTTTTAGAAGTCGAAAGTTTGTTTCCTTCCAAATTCAAAAACTCATTTGCAGGCACGTTGTCCGGTAAAATGTAACTTCCTTCTGCTTTAAGCATTGCCGGGAAAATGATACAGTGAAAAACAATATTGTCTTTTCCGATAAAGTGAACCAATTTGGTATCTTGATCTTTCCAATATGGTTCCCAATCTTTTCCTTCGCGCGCTGCCCATTCTTTTGTTGATGAAATGTAGCCAATTGGCGCATCAAACCAAACGTATAATTTTTTTCCTTCTGCACCTTCAACCGGAACATCAATTCCCCAGTCAAGGTCACGGGTTACGGCACGAGGTTCTAATCCTGCATCAATCCAGGACTTAACTTGTCCGTAAACATTCGTTTTCCAGTCGCTTTTATGTCCGACTAAAATCCATTCCTCTAAAAATTCAGTATAACGATCTAATGGTAAAAACCAGTGTTTTGTAGATTTTAAAATCGGAGTTTCTCCGGTAATTGTCGATTTTGGATTGATCAAATCGGTTGCATTCAAAGTCGAACCGCAATTTTCGCACTGATCTCCGTAAGCTCCGTCATGATTACATCTTGGGCAAGTTCCCACAACAAAACGGTCTGCTAAAAACTGATTCGCTTTTGCATCGTACAATTGTTCCGTCACTTCTTCAATAAAATCGCCTTTATCATACAAAGTCCTAAAGAATTCAGAAGCGGTATCGTGATGAATTTTTGCCGAAGTTCTTGAATAGTTGTTGAAAGAAATTCCGAAATCAGAAAATGATTTTCTGATGATTCCGTCATATTTATCAATAACTTCCTGTGGCGTAATTCCTTCTTTTTTTGCTTTCATAGAAATTGCAACCCCGTGTTCGTCGCTTCCGCAGATAAACGCAACGTCTTTTCCCTGTAATCTTAAATATCTCGAATAAATATCTGCAGGCACGTAAACCCCCGCCAAATGGCCAATGTGTATAGGTCCGTTGGTGTAAGGCAAAGCAGCCGTAATAGTATATCTTTTTGGATTCTGTATCATAACTCAATTTTATTGCCTGCAAAAATAAGCAATAGAATCGAGATTTTGTTAATGCGTGGAGATTCGCGGAGAAAAACCATAGAGATTTGCTTTAAAAGTTTGCCACAAAGTCACTAAGCCACAAAGTTTTGTTTTAGTTTTTCATTTCGACGAAGGAGAAATCTCCACAAGTAGCTCTGCAAAATGAGTTCCAATCGTTCTTGAGTTTGTTACGGAGATTTCTCCTTCGCCGAAATGAGAAGATTGTGGATTTTCCTTGTGAATTCTTTACTTCCTAATGAAATACTTTAGTTATGGTCTTTTTGACTATATTTGAAAAAAAATATCAAAAAACTAAACATGAAAAAGATTTATCTAGTTGTTTCATTTCTATTGATAACATTTTCAGGTTATTCGCAATCACAATCTGAGAAAATTTTAAAAGAAAATAAATTCCAAAATCCAATTTTTGGAGGCGATTATCCCGATCCGAGTTTACTTCGTGACGGAAAAGATTATTATGTCGTGCATTCTTCTTTTGATTACTATCCAGGACTTTTAATATGGCATTCAACCGATTTAATGAATTGGGAACCGGTAACCAATGCGCTTCACAAATATGTTGGTGCCGTTTGGGCACCGGATTTAATAAAGTATAACAACAAGTTTTACATTTATTTTCCAGCGAACAATACCAACTTTGTAGTTACTGCAGATTCTATAAATGGTCCGTGGAGTGAACCGGTTGACTTAAAAATCGGAAATATTGATCCCGGACATATTGCAGATGACAACGGAAATAGATTTTTATATTTCAGTAATGGAGGATATGTAGCACTTTCAAAAGACGGACTTTCGGTTACCAGCGAGTTAAAACATGTTTATGACGGTTGGAAGATTCCGAGAGAATGGAGTATTGAATGTTTTTGCATGGAAGGCCCAAAACTCTTTAAACGCGGCGAATATTATTATCTGACTGTTGCCGAAGGTGGAACTGCCGGACCAGCGACGAGCCATATGGTAATTTCGGCAAGATCAAAATCGCCTTTAGGACCTTGGGAAAATTCGCCTTACAATCCGATTTTGAGAACAGAAAGCAATTCTGAAACCTGGTGGTCTAAAGGACACAGTACTGTTTTTGAAGATGCAAACGGAAAATGGTGGACGATGTTTCATGCTTATGAAAAAGACTTTTACAATCTTGGGCGACAAACTTTGCTGCAACCTGTAGAATGGACAAAAGACGGCTGGTATAAAATTCCAAACGGAATTGAAACCGATAAACCTATTGCAAAACCAAAAGGCATAACGTTACCGGAATTTTCGTTAACAGATAATTTCTCAGGTTCAGCACTTAAACCACAATGGAAGTTTTATAATGGAGTAGAAGATTCGAGATTTAAGGTTGCAAATAATACTTTAACGATACAAGGAAAAGGCGATGGTGTCGGAAATAGTTCTCCGCTCGTAGTGGTTCCAGGTGGTCATTCTTATTCTGCAGAAGTAGAAATGGAAATAAAAGGCGATGCAATCGGCGGGTTAGTGCTTTTTTATGACAAACAATATTATTCAGGAATTTTAGCAGACCAAAATAACATTTTGGCCAATTTGAGAGGCTGGCAATTTCCTACGGAGAAAAATACGCATAAACGAAAAGTTTTTCTTCGTTTAAAAAACATCAAAAATACAGTTGATATGTTTTACAGCGTTGATGGAAAAGACTGGAAAAAAATCGAAAACTCGGTTGAGGTTTCGGGATACAATCATAATGTTTTGAGCGGTTTTCTGGGTTTAAGAATTGGTCTTTGTTCTTTCGGAAAAGGAAGTGTGAATTTTAAAAACTTCGTTTACAAAGCGTTGTAGGTTTTTGCCACAAAGACACTAAGTTTCGAAGTTTTTTTGTTTCACGCAGATTTTTACAGATTGAAGCAGATATAATTGATTTTTTTAAACTATTATCTGCGAATATCTGCTTTGATCCATTAAATCTGCGTGAAAAAATCACTCAACCCCGTATATTTGCAAAGCAAATAAAACCTTGGAAATCATGGCAAAAGGACCTGAGAAAAACACAAAAAATAAAGCTTTGCATACCAAATTGCTTAATCGTAAAAAAGCTAAAATTCAGGAAGAAAAAAGAGAAAGAGCATTACGATTGAAAGCTTTAGTGGCGAAAATGAACGAGCAGAATAAGAATAACGAAACTAATAACCAAAACGAATAATTTTTTTCCCGCAGATTTAGCAGATTAAGGAGATTTTTTAAGCATTTATTATCTGCCTAATCTCCTAAATCTGCGGGAAATAAAACTTTACATTTTTGCGGCTTTAAACAAAAACACTGCAAAAACAATCCAATAAAATAGAACCAGTTTAAACTACGTTCTCTACTTATAAATGAGAATATATTTCATAATCTTTGCATCCAAAAAACAAAGCAAATTTTATGAGCAAGACAAAACTTATTATCAATAAAAACGGATCTATAAAAATAGAAGGTGATTTTGAAATCATGGACCCGGAAGGAGTTCTTTACGGATTACAAGGAAGAGCAGCTCTAGGTCTTTGCCGTTGCGGATTATCTGCAAACAAGCCTTTCTGCGACGGAGGTCATCGTAATAACTTCGAACACGATTCTATCGCGTTTGATTTACCGCCAATGAAAACGAACTAAGATTCTGTTTGGATTAAAATAAAAAAGCTGCATTTCAAATGCAGCTTTTTTATTTAAAGAACAATACTATTCAGCAATTTTTCTAATTCTTTGATATCGCCTTTATATCTATTTAATTGAGTATTCATTTTCAGGAACCATTTGGGATTTTCTCTGTTAATGCACCAAATTTTAACAGGACTCCAATCCTTAGTTTTTGCAATAATTATTGAATAAGCACTGAATTGAAATCGTTCGATAATTAAGTTCTCAAGATTGTAATTTAGTTGAGTTTCATTTATCCAGAAATTTATCCATTGCTCATCATTATCATATTGAAATAAAAAAGAATGGTTTTGTAAATTAACAGTACAGTTATTGTTTTTTCCAATTTGGAAAAAATATTCAGTACTATCTGTTGATTTTATCTCTAATAAACTCCATGGCGAAGGGACTTTTTCGATACAGAAATCAAAATCAGTTTTTATACTATTGATTTTTTGTCTGTGTATATTTTTTTTGGGAACAAGATTAATTTTAGGCGGATCAAGATAATCAAATAGGTCTTCAACATTCGCTAAAATTTCACAATCGCAATAACCACCATTTTCAGCTAACCATTCAACAACCTCAGTTAAATTTGTAACTCCAGTTTTTTGTAAATATTTTTCGGTTATTAATGAAGTATGATTACATCCATTTTTTTCTAATTCATTATCTAAAAAATCAAATAGCCTTGGAAATAAATTTTCGTCAATAGGTAGATTTTGTCTGAATTCAATTAGATTTTCTTTCCTGAACTCCTCAGAGATTTCCTTTCGCCTTTTCTTGTCCATAAACAGCAAATGCAATATTTATATATAAAGTTCGCCTTTCATTGTAATGATAGAAGAACCGCCAACTAAAATATCTTCTTCGCGGTTCATAACTTCAATCATTGATGCCTGTTTTAATTTTACACCTTGCAGGATTTTATATTCTTTTTCGGATTTAGTGAATTTCTTCTGCGTTAAAAATCCAATTAGCGGACCTGCCGCTGTTCCGGTTGCAGGATCTTCATTTATTCCGATTATCGGATTGAAAAATCTGGTCTCTACTATATGTTCCTGATTTTCGTCAGCTATGGTAAAACAATAAAAACCTTCAAATTTATATTCTTTTGAGATTTCGATTAAGAGTTGATTATCGGGAATACAGCTATTGAGTAACTGACTGTTTTTTATAGGAACCATTGTATGCGCAACTTCTGTTTTAACAATGGTCGGAACAAAAGCATTTACATCAAGATCTTCAATTTTTAAACCAAGAGCAACTGCAATTCTATACGTCGGTATTTCTTCTTTGATAACGGCCGATTTTTGATGCATTTGGACGATAGGATCAAAAGTAACGGAATCAAAACTTACGGTTAGAGGTATTGCAGAATGTTTCATGATTACAAAAGGCTCACTTTCATTTTGCTCATCAAAAATAGGCATCTCTTTTAATAAAGCAGCGCAGACAGCACCTAATAAGTTATGCCCTGCACCGTCGATTTCGATACCGGTTGGGGTAAACGAGCGAACCATTAATGCTTTTTCCCTTGTAGAATAATAAACAAAAGAGGTTTCAGAATAGCCAAATTCTTTAGAAATATCCTGATACGTTTCTAACTTTAGATTACCGTCTGTAAAAACCACTGAAAGCGGATTTCCTTTGTAACTTTCGTTTGAAAACACATCTAAAACATAATACTCTAATGCTGTTCTTTGTTTCATAAATGGATACTTTTAGAAATTAGTCGTTACTTATTCCATAAGGTTACAAGTTTGCTATTGCTCTAATAATCCATAAAAGTACTATAAATAGCACAAAGTAAAGTTGAATTTTATTTACTTTTTGGTTACCAAATTTCTTAACCAAAAATCTTTCGAGTAATAAAAATATAAAAACCGGAATCAGACCAAAAAGAATATAGATTCCGAGCAATCCGTCCTGGGCAGAATTTCCGGTAATTAGAATGATAGCGTAAATAGTTCCGCCAATACTATAGATGATTCCTAAAATGAAAAACAGGGTCAGGTTTTTTAGCATACTTTTCATTTTAGTGCATTCGTTTTATTTAAAAATTATCCTTTTCCCTGTCTTTGTAATTTTAACAATATGAAAAGGTTGCGTAATTACAGAAGTCAAATTTCCTTTTTGTAATTGATCAACTTTGACAATTATGTTTCTGTTATTTTGACTAATTTTTGTAATATCAATAGAATATCCTCCGCTGCGGTATACCTGATCAACAACCGCTATAACCTCATATTTGGTAAAATCAATATCCGTTTCGTTTATTTTTGTTACTGAATAAGATGACATACTGTTTTTTAAGGCATTCCATTGCTCATTATTTTTAATAACCAGGTTTAGTTTTGGAGTTTCAAAATTTCCATTGTAAACATCTCCCTGTGCTATGACAGTAAATTGTACTTCTGAGACTTCTGAGTCATCACTGTCGCAGCTTGTTATTAAAAATAAAATGCTTAAAAATAAAATAATCTGTTTCATGGTTTTGGTTTTTTGGTTATAAAAACTGGAATTATTTTGTACAATTCCTATTACTAACAGATGTGATTTTTTATAAAAGGTTGCGTTGGCGTTCGTAAATTTATATTTCTAATGTTTTGATATTTAATCT
>SEBM01000578.1 GCA_004296145.1 Flavobacterium sp. | reverse complement strand
ATATAGAAGATAATCATTTAATTATTGGCGAACATAAAATCACAATAGCAAAAAGTTACAAAGATTGTCTGTTAAATAGTATTGACAAATTGCTACTCTAAATAAGAAATTTGATAGGTTACATAAAAACCTAATTGAAGTACATAACTTATTTTTTTTGACAAAATTATGTGAGTTGCTTTGTAAAAAAAGATCATGAAACAATTTTTATTTTACTTAACAACTATGGTATTTATGACAACAGGGAATTTAAAAGCACAAAAGAAATCATTTGAGAATGATGCAAAAACAATTGACGCATTAATGAAAGCAAGTTACGAGGTTGTTTCAGGCGAGAAAGGTACAAAAAGGCAATGGGAAAGAGACAATTATTTGCACCATCAAAAAGCAGTATATTCTTATTTTGACAGAGAAAAGCACGAACAAGTAACAATGACATTACAGGAATTTCATGAAGAAACTGATGAAATGGTTTTTGGAAGGGCTTTTTACGAGAACGAAGTTAATAGAGAAGTTAGAGTTTTCGGTAATATTGCACACGTTTGGAGTACATACGAAACGAAATTAGAAAAAAATGGAAAAGTTGAAAGAAGAGGAATTAACAGCATTCAATTAATTTTTGAAAATAATCGTTGGTACATTATTTCTTGGACTTTTTGTGGCGAAACAGACAGAAATATAATTCCTAAAACATTTGACAGAAATTAAAAAAAATACCACTAACAAGGGTCTGAAGTTAGACAAACTGATCCCGAAAAGTTTTACAGATGTGCAAAATTTGAATATTAGTTTTAGTAAAAACATCAGCTTTTGTGCTTAGATTTTACTTCGTCGAATTAGCTTTCCCGCCCAAACGCAAAGCTCTGAACCTTTAAAAAACACTGTGAAACAAAGAAAACTATTAAGTCAACGACACCCACTTTTATATTTTTTAGCAATCTGGACAAGGCGTTTGAAACGTATTGCAGAATGGAATTTTGACGGCAAAAAATACTCAAAGACAAAAAGAACTGAAAAACTTTCATACAGAATTAAAAAACACCAATCCATTTTATTAAGGAAACTTGGAAACAACAATGAGCAACTGCAACTAAATAAAGTGACAAATCTCAAAATTGCAGCAAGGCAATTAGACGGAATTTTAATTAAACCGGGAGAAACTTTTTCATTTTGCAAACTTGTAGGTCTTCCAACAAAACGAAAGGGATATTTACTTGGGATGGAGTTGTCATTTGGAGAAGCAAGAGCAGGAATTGGAGGCGGAATTTGTCAAATTTCAAATATGATACATTGGCTTGTAATGCATAGTCCTTTGACGATTGTTGAGAAATCAAATCACTCTTTCGACCCGTTTCCTGATGAAGGCAGAGTATTGCCTTTTGGAAGTGGAGCGGCAATTTTTTATAACTATATTGATTTTCAATTTACAAACAATACCAATGACACCTTCCAAATTAACCTTTGGTTTACAGAAAAATATCTGGAAGGAGAACTTCGAGCTAATAAAGAATTAGAGTTATCATATCATATTTTTGAAAAAAATCATAAATTTCTTAAAATAGATGACCTTTTCTTTCGACAAAATGAAATTTGGAGAAATTCTATTCAAAAACAAAATGGTAACATCATAAAAAGTGAATTATTAAAAAAGAATTTCGCAAGAGTAACTTATGAACCTGAAAACTATGTTGAACAAAAAAAAGTTAACTAACACGGATTTTACAAAAGTAGAACTCAACTGCAATCTTCAACAACAGTTCTTCGCTGAAACTTTAGTGCAAAATTGAAGATTTGTGCTTCGATTCCCCCACCATCGCAAAGCTGCAAAACGTTGGTGACAATAAATTCAGCAAACTATAAACATTTGATAACAAACAATAGATGAAAAAACTGACAATTATATTATTTACTATTTCCATATTGACAAATTACTGTTTTGGACAGACTTTGGTTTCAGATAGAGAGTGCATAGAAAAAGCAAAAATTGACCTACAAAACGAAATGTCAAATTTCAGTAGTTGCATTGTAAAACAAGACTTAAATATTTGTATTGAAAATTTGATTAAAAGTGCAGACAATGAATACAAAAAGTATGTAATTGGAGGAACATTATATGAAATTGACCCAAAACAAGCTTTAATATTACACAAACAAGCTTATCTGAAAAATCAATTAGATAAAAATTTTACTCTTGAATATGCAATTGAACTTCATAGAAGTGGAAAATATTTGGAGGCATCAAAACTTTACGAAACCTATTCCTTGAGTGAGCCAAACGACATCAGAATTTTTGTCTGGTTATCTGACTGTTATTTGAACCTAAACCAAACAGATCTATCAATTAAAAATTGGCAAAAAGCAAACCACCCTCAAAACCATACTGCTATTGACAAGGCAATTTATATAATCTACGGAAAAACTGACCAGGTTAAAACAAGAAATGACTTAAAAGTGGAAATTGAAAAAGGAAATTTTTCGAATTTTTATCCGTTACTATTTTTAGATAAAAATTGGGAATATGACTGGTGGAACAAAGGCTCACAAGATTACTTTATAGAAGAAGATTTGGCACTGGCTCAAAATAAATTAGGCAAAACCAACAACGATTATAAAGTTATTGAGGCTTACTTAAAAATAAAAAATCTTGAACAAAAAGGCGAGATTGAAGATATT
>SEBM01000577.1 GCA_004296145.1 Flavobacterium sp. | reverse complement strand
CACTAATAATCAATGATTTAATTAAATTATTTTTTGCTTTAAACAATAAATTAGCGAATAATAACAACCCAATAACGATATTTAGATAAGTTAGATTCTTTTAGAGAAACAAATCTTTAATAATCAATACTTTACAAAAAGGCATATGTTTTGTTTTGCGACATAATGACTTATTTCAACCCTTTTCTCAATCTCAAACTACCTCATTATGTACCTTTCAAACACAAAAACGATTATGTTTATTACGGGAGCATTTGTTAGTCATTCCTGTTGGAAAGAATGGATTGTTTTTTTTGAGAATAAAGGATATAAAGCCGTGGCGCCACCGTGGCCGTACAAAAATGATTTAGCAGAAATTCTTCGAAATGAGCATCCAAATTCTAAAATTGCTTCGCTGCGATTGCAGCATGTACTGAATTATTATATTGAAATTATCGAAAAACTGCCTGAAAAACCTATTTTAATCGGGCATTCTTATGGCGGACTTTTAACTCAATTACTGATTCAGAAAGAAATGGCTGCTGCCGGAGTTTGTATCAATTCGATTCCGCCGCAATCTGTGGCAAATTTCAGGTTTTACAAAACGATCTGGAAAACTTTAGGTTACTTTTCTTCAGTCAAAAAAACTTATTTAATGACGTTTGAAGACTGGCAAAAGACATTTACAAACGAAATGACTTTTGAAGATCAAAAAGAATATTATAGAAATTTAGTAACGCCGGAATCTAAATTAGTACTACGCGATATTATCACTAAAAAGGCTAAAATTAACTTCAAAAAAAGACATGAACCTTTGTTGTTTTTATCCGGTTCTAATGATAATTTTATTCCGCCTTCGCTAAATTATTCCAATTTTAAAAAATACAAAAATCTCTATTCTATTACTTGTTATAAGGAAGTTAAAGATAAAAATCATCTCATTTTAAACCAATCCGGCTGGGAAAATATTGCTCTGATTATTACAGACTGGATCGAAAAAGTGACTTAATCAGATTTTCTTAATTTCCAGTTTTTTGATTTTAGAATTTAAAGTTGACGGATGAATATCTAAAATTTCTGCTGCACCTCCGGAACCTGAAATTTTCCCGTTGCATTTTTTCAATACATATAAAATATAATCCCTTTCATTTTCAATCATCGTTTTGATCGAAAAAGAATCGCCGGCCTGTTCAGGATGTATTTTTGAAGATCCAAGAAGTTCAATTTCTTTAATCATATTTCCATCAGTCAATAAAATAGCGCGCTGTATAACATGTTCCAGTTCTCTGATATTTCCCGGCCAGTTGTAATTTACAATCTGCTGCAGGGCAAAATCAGAAAGCGTTGGTGCTTTTCTGCCCATTTTTTCGCTGTAGACGTTTATAAAATGATCAGCCAGATCGGGAATATCCTCTTTTCGCTTTTTTAGCGAAGGAACTAAAATCGGAAAAACATGCAAACGATAATATAAATCCATTCTAAACCTTCCTGCGGCTACTTCTTCTTCGAGGTTTTTATTGGTTGCGGCAATGATTCTCACGTCAATTTTTATAGGTAAAGCACCACCAATTCGCTCGATTTCCCTTTCCTGTAAAACCCTTAATAGTTTTACCTGAAGTTCCATCGGCATCTCTCCTATTTCATCAAGAAAAATAGTCCCGCCTTCGGCAAGTTCAAATTTTCCGATGCGTCTTTCCAATGCACCTGTAAAAGCCCCTTTTTCATGCCCGAATAATAATGATTCGGCCAGATTTTCAGGAATAGCGCCGCAATTAATAATGACAAGCGGTTTCTCTTTTCTGGGCGATAAACTGTGAATACTTTTGGCTATTTTTTCTTTTCCGGTTCCGCTTTCTCCCAAAACCAATACCGAAGTATCAGAAGGCGCCACTTTTCTTATATAATTAAAAACAGCATTCATTTGTGAGCTGTTGCCTATTATTCCTTCAAAACCTTCTGTTGTTTTAATTGGTTTTATGATTTTAGTTGTTGGTTCTTTTATGAGTGTTTTAGAATCCTGTTCTGTATAAAGTTTGTTTATAAACTGCGAAAAAATAACAGACAAATTGTTTAAAAGATTTAGATTTTCATCTGAATAAATATTAAAACTGCGGCTGTAAAAGGTAAAATGAAAGCTTTGGATTACGGCAATTGAAACCGGAAAAACGAGATAAGATTTGATTCCGAAATTATGGGCAATTACACCTTTTATCGGCGAAACCTGAAAATTATTGATCAGTGATTCTTCACTGTAAATTATTGGTTTGAGATCTGTTTTTGATTTTTTATACGTTTCGTCTAATTCTTTGGTAGAAATTTCGGCTATTTGCGAAAGTTTTTGCGGACTAATAATCTGATAATCATCAATATTTTTGCGAATGATTCCCAAATTATCATAATGTGTCGCATTTACAAATCCGACTTCGAGATAATCAAACGAAACAAAGGTCTGAATCGTTTTTCCAAATGCCAAAAGCGCTTCTTCTCTTTTTAAATTGGAATTTATAATTTCCGTCAGGTTCTTTTGCAACTGTAATTGCTGCATTAACTGGGATTCTAAACTGTATTCCTGACGATAAAAAGCAATTTCTAAAGTAGTCAGAACATCCTGATCCCGAAACGGTTTTACAATAAATCCGTATGGCTGGGTTGTTTTTGCCTGATCTAAAATACTTTTGCTGGAGTTTGCTGATATAAATAT
>SEBM01000062.1 GCA_004296145.1 Flavobacterium sp. | reverse complement strand
AAATTGAAATTGATATTTTGATTAATTTTTGATATTGAATTGGAATTTGGATTTTAAAAATTTGGAATTTGAAGAAAATTATTTAGGATTTTCTCCCCAACATCACCGCTTTTTTCCGGATGAAACTGTGTTCCATAGAAATTATCTTTTTGTAAAGCTGATGCATATTCAAGATCGTAATTGGTTGTTGCAATTGATTCTTCGCAATTTGGAGCGTAAAAGCTGTGTACCAAATACATAAATTCATTTTCCGAAATCCCTTTAAACAAATCCGATTTTAAATCATAAATCTGATTCCAACCCATTTGTGGCACTTTTACGTTTGAAGTGAATTTAATCACATCAACATCAAAAATTCCTAAACCTTTGGTATTTCCTTCTTCAGACGATTTACACATCAATTGCATTCCCAGACAAATTCCTAAAACAGGCTGCTTCAAATTCGGAATCAAATCATCCAAACCGCTTTCAATCAGTTTCTCCATTGCCGAACTCGCCTCGCCAACGCCAGGAAAAATCACTTTATCTGCCGACTGAATTTCTTCGGGATTATTACTCAAAACGGCTGTAAAACCAAGTCTTTCAATAGCAAACATAATGCTCTGAATATTTCCTGCGCCGTAATTTATGATAACTATTTTCAAAATTATTTTAGATTTTAGATTTTAGATTTTAGATTTCTCTTCCACATAAAATCATTTGTATTTTTTTCTGTTATTTCAGGTTTTAACTTAACCGCTAAGTTCGCAAAGTAATTCGCAAAGAACGCAATTAATAAAATCTTTGCGATCTTGGCATAAATCTTAGTGTGCTTTGCGGTTAAACCTGAAACTTTAAACTTGGAAACAACTTTATAGATCCGTATAATGTGCGATCATTTTGTTTACCAATCCGCTTTCATTAAAAAACATTACTTCGACTGCTTTTTTATCCATAATCGATTTATAATATAATGCAACCGAATTTACACCCGAAGTCACATCAATTAATTCAAACTTCAAATCCGGAAACTTTGATAATGCTTTTGCCCAATATTCTCTGACATTATTTTTGCCTGAAAGAGAACCGCTTTCAATTCCACCTGCCAATTTTATCATGGGCGTTGTAATTTCAAGATCATTGGCATAATGCTTCATAATATCTTCTAAATCATGAGAGTTCCATGATTTTATCCATTCTTCTGCGAATTTATTTGCATCCATCTTTTTTTATTTAGGTTTCGGTTTAACCGCAAGGTTCGCAAAGTAATTCGCAAGGAACGCAATAAAACATCTTGCGAACTTGGCGTAATTCCTTGCGTTCTTTGTGGTTAAACTTCTACAACATTCCCTTCGTAGAAGGCAAAATCATCTTCTCTGTATCACGTTTCACCGCCACTTTTATCGCTTTCGCGAAAGCTTTAAAAATCGCTTCAATTTTGTGATGTTCGTTTGTTCCTTCGGCTTTGATATTTAAATTGGCTTTTGCACCATCTGTAAATGATTTAAAGAAGTGATAAAACATTTCTGTTGGCATTTTGCCTACCATTTCACGTTTAAATTCTGTTTCCCAAACTAACCAGTTTCTTCCACCAAAATCAATTGCGGCCTGTGCTAAACAATCGTCCATTGGAAGACAAAAACCGTAACGTTCGATTCCTAGTTTATTTCCTAACGCTTTCGCGAAAACTTCTCCTAAAGCAATTGCCGTATCTTCAATTGTGTGGTGTTCATCAACTTCAAGATCACCTTTAACCAAAATCTCTAAATCCATTTGGCCGTGACGTGCGATTTGATCTAACATATGATCAAAAAATGCAATTCCGGTTTCGATTTTACTTTTTCCGGTTCCGTCAAGATTTAAATTGATATAAATATCCGTTTCGTTCGTTTTTCTTGTAATGGAAGCTGAACGTGCTTCTAATTTTAAGAACTCATAGATTGTTTTCCAATCCATTGTCTGTAAGATAATTGTATCGTTTAGCTCTTCTCTTTTTGACGAAATTTCGTTGCTTCCAACTCCATCTGTCAAATTCATGAAAATTGCTTTTGCACCAAGGTTTTTGGCTAATTCAACATCCGTTAAACGATCTCCTAAAACAAAAGAATTGGCCAAATCATATTCAGGATTGTTTAGATATTTCGTCAGCATTCCGGTTCTTGGTTTGCGTGTTGGCGCATTATCTTCTGGAAACGAGCGATCAACAAAGATTTCGTCAAATTTTACACCTTCATTTTCAAAGGCTTTTAAAATGAAATTCTGCGTTGGCCAAAATGTATTTTCAGGAAAACTATTTGTTCCTAATCCGTCTTGGTTGGTTACCATTGCCAGTTCGTAATCTAGTTCAGAGGCAATTTTTGCCAGATATTGAAATGCTTTTGGATAAAATTCTAATTTATCTAAGCTGTCTAATTGATATCCTTCTGGTTCTAAAACAATCGTTCCGTCACGATCGATAAAAAGTACTTTTTTCATAGTTATGTTTTTTTTTCTGCCACGAATTACACGAATTTCACTAATTTTTGATCTGCAAAATTTGTGTGCTATCTTTTTTGCCACGGATTAAAGGATAAACAGATTTTTATTCCCTTTATATTTTTTCATTTATCACGACAGAATTAGTGCAATTCGTGTAATTCGTGGCAAAAGAAAAAATCCTTATATCTGTGAAATCTGTGGCTTATAAATTTTTCAATTCTTTAATTAAAACTGCATTTTCTTCTGGATTTCCAATGGTAAAACGAAGGCAGTTTTCGCATAAAGGCTGTGTCGTTCTGTTACGAATTACGATTCCTTTTGTAATTAATTCATCATATCTTTTGTTTGCATTATCCACTTTTACCAAAACAAAATTAGCTTCTGTTGGGTAAATTTTCTCTACAAAAGACACTTCAAGTAAAACTTTAAGTAATTCTTCTCTTTGTTTAATAATAGAAGTAATTTCCTGTTTTATTTTATCAGCATCTTTCAAACGTTCGATTGCTCTTCGCTGTGTTAATTCATTTACATTGTAAGGCGGTTTAATTTTATTCAAAACCGAAATAACAGCTTCTGAACCATAGCAAATTCCCAAACGAATTCCGGCCAGACCGTACGCTTTAGAAAGTGTTTGTGTAATCACCAAATTTGGATATTCATCGATTTCTGTCAGCCAGCTTTCTTTATCTGAAAAGTCAATATAAGCTTCATCAATTACCACCAAACCTTTAAAATTTTGAAGCAATTTCACTACACTTTCATCAGAAAAAGAATTCCCTGTTGGGTTATTTGGCGAGCACAAAAAGATGATTTTTGTGTTGTCATCAACAGCATTTAAAATTTTATCAACCTGTGGCTCAAAATCTGTCGAAAGCAAAACTTCTCTGTTTTCAACATTATTGATGTTTGCTAAAACGCCATACATTCCATACGTTGGCGGAAGCGAAATAATATTGTCTATTTTTGGTTCACAAAAAGCTCTGAAAAGTAAATCTAAAACTTCGTCACTTCCGTTTCCAAGTAAAATCTGGTTTGCTTTTACGTTATTATTTTTAGCTAAAATCGCTTTTACAGAATTCTGCTGTGGATCCGGATAGCGATTTACACCATTCTGAAAAGGATTTTCGTTTGCATCCAGGAAAATCATTTTTGCTGTACTAAAATCCTCAAACTCATCTCTCGCAGACGAATATGGTTTTAACGTTTTTACGTTTTCACGTGTTATTGTATTTATATCAAAAGTACTCATTGTATATTTTCTTTTCCTGCAAGGTTTCCAAAACCTTGTAGGTATGATTATTATAAACTCATTAAATTCAAAACTTATTACTTTGCGTATTCAAACCTACAAGGTTTTGAAAACCTTGCAGGAGTGTAGTCTTAATTAAGATTTTAAACTTTTCAAACGTAAGGTAACCGCATTTTTATGCGCTTGCAGACCTTCGGCTTCAGCCATAACTTCAATTGCTTTTCCGATATTTTGAATTCCTTTTTGTGAAATTTTCTGAAAAGTCATTGATTTCATAAAACTATCTAAGTTTACACCACTGTAATTTTTGGCGTAACCGTTTGTCGGCAAAGTATGATTCGTTCCCGAAGCATAATCTCCGGCACTTTCCGGCGTATAGTTTCCTATGAAAACAGAACCCGCATTTACTATTCCGTTACAGTAAAAATCATCATATTCTGAACAGATAATAAAGTGTTCAGGACCGTAATCGTTGATTAAATCTAAAGCAATCTGATCACTTTCTACCAAAATTAATTTTGAGTTTTCAATCGCTTTTTTAGCGATTTCTTTTCTTGGCAGTTCTTCAATCTGAGTCTGAACTTCTTGTTCAACAGCTTCAATAAGTCTTTTAGAAGTCGAAACCAAAATTACCTGACTGTCTGTTCCGTGCTCTGCCTGTGACAATAAATCTGACGCTACAAAGGCTGGAACTGCAGTATCATCAGCTACAATTAATAATTCTGAAGGTCCGGCCGGCATATCGATTGCAACTCCAAATTGTGTCGCCAATTGTTTTGCAACCGTTACAAACTGATTTCCCGGGCCAAAAATTTTATAAACCTGTGGAATCGATTTTGTTCCAAAAGTCATTCCGGCAATGGCCTGGATTCCGCCTACTTTTAATATTTTAGTTACGCCACATAAATTTGCAGCATATAAAATTGCCGGATTAATTTTTCCTTTTTTATCTGGTGGCGAACACAATACAATTTCTTTGCAACCCGCAATTTCTGCAGGAACGGCAAGCATTAAAACGGTAGAAAATAACGGCGCAGTTCCTCCCGGAATATACAATCCGATTTTCTGGATTGGTCGTTTTTCCTGCCAGCAGTTTACGCCTTCAATCGTTTCTATCGAAATTTTCTCTGTTTTCTGAGCGGAGTGAAATTTATAAATATTGTTTTTTGCTAACTGAATTGCTTCTTTTAACTCGCTTGAAATTGAATTAATTGCTTCCTGAATTTCTTCTGGAGAAACTTCATAATTATCTAAAGCGATTCCGTCAAAAATTGAAGTGTATTTTGCTACGGCTTCATCTCCTTTTTTCTGAACTTCTTTGAAGATTTCCTTAACCGTAACTTCAATATCGTCAATGGTTTTTGTTGGTCTTTTTAGTATTTCAGACCAGGCTTCTTGTTTTGGATTGAATATCTTATTCATTTTTTTAATGCTTTAGGCTATAAGCTTTAGGCTTTAAGCTTTTTTAACTTTGTTTTTTATTTATCTTTTTGGCTTAAAGCTTACTGCCTAAAGCCTAAAGCGAACGAAGTTCTAAAGAACCATTTTCTCGATTGGGCAAACTAAAATTCCTTCTGCTCCTACTTCTTTTAACTGATCGATTACGTCCCAGAAAGTGTCTTTGTCAATTACAGAATGTACACTGCTCCAGCCTTCTTGTGCTAATGGAAGAACTGTTAAACTTCTTAAAACCGGAAGGATTTTTCCAACGGCGTCAATTTTATCGTTTGGAACGTTCATTAAAATATATTTTGAATTTCTGGCTCTTAAAACAGCCTGAATTCTGAATTTTAATGTATCAATGTGTTTTTGGATTTCTGGAGAAACTTTTGGTGAAACGGCTAGAACTGCTTCACTTTTTAGAATTACTTCAACTTCTTTTAAGTTGTTTTTGAATAATGTACTGCCGCTTGAAACGATATCTACAATCGCATCGGCAAGACCGATATTTGGGGCGATTTCTACAGAACCTGAAATTTGATGAATGTCTACTGTTAATCCGAAAGAATTGAAATATTCGTTTACAGTGTTTGGGTATGAAGTTGCAATTCGTAAACCTGCTAAATCTTGTACAGAATTGTATTCTAAAGTTTTAGGAACTGCTACAGAAACTTTGCATTTTGAGAATCCTAATTTCTGAACCACTTCGATTCCTTTTCCTTTTTCTACCAAAAGATTGTCGCCAACGATAGCTAAATCTACTACTCCGTCGATTAAGTATTGCGGAATATCTGAATTTCTAAGGTATAAAACTTCTAAAGGAAAGTTTGAAGCTTCGGCTTTTAACTGATCGATTCCGTTGTTGATAGAAATACCGCAGTCTTTTAAGATCTGAATGCTTTCTTCGTTTAAACGACCTGATTTTTGAATTGCAATTTTTAAAGTACTCATTTTTTAGTTGTTTTGTTGGATTAATAGTTTGAGTACAAAGAGTTAGAATTAAAAAACCCGTTTGATGTACTCAAACGGGTTTTAAAATATGATGATTTACATGCATACCATTAACACATCGCTTGAGAGCAATAATGAAAATGATGATGATGTAATTGAATAGAAATCATGATTTGTGTATTTTTTTATTCTTTGATTCGGTTGCAAATATACTAGTTAATTTCATAAAAAAGCAATTTTTAATTTAACTTAACCGAAGTTTATTGTTAAATAAAATATCAAGCACTCATTTTATTAGTTTTTTTCTATTGACTCAAACGTTGTAGATTTTTCGTCAAAAGTCAGAACAACCGTTGTTCCCACTCCTATTTTACTATCAATTTTAAATTTGATATGAAGCAGTTTGGTCATCCTTTTTACAATCGACAAACCAAGACCTGTTCCTTTTATTTCTGAATGAAGCGTTGAATTTGACCTGAAAAACGGATTCATAATATATTCCATGTCAGTTTCATCAATACCGATTCCGTTGTCTGAAACCGTGCATTTAATTTTATTATTTTCCCTCGTCAGTGCAATCAGTATTTTTCCGTTATCATTTGAATATTTGATGGCATTAGAAATAATATTCCGTAGAATTGTTACCAGCAGATAATTATCAGAATAAATATAAAAATCTTCTTTTGCTTCTAAAATAATATCCATTTTTCGGCTATTTATTTTTTCAGAATTCAAGGTTAAAACGTCTAAAATAATCGAATTTAAATACACTGATTCTGCATTAATATTCAATTTTTGGTTTTCAAAACGCGCCATCAAAAGCAACTGATCTACGAGAATATTTAAGTGGTCGACTTCTTTTATGCAATAACTAATTTTTTCTTCATATTCTTTACTGTCACGAGGTTTACGAATTAAAACTTCAAGTGTTCCTTTAATTACGGTAAGCGGCGTTCTAAGTTCGTGAGAAGCATCAGAAGTGAATTGTTTTTCACGTTCTATTGCATCTTCAATCCTGTTTAGTAAATTATTTATGGTTTTAGAAAGTGTAAATAATTCATCACGGGTTTTTGGCAGCGGAATCCTGGTTTTTAAATTATCTTTTGTAATTATTTCTGAAGTATGAATGATGGCATTTATTGGTTTTATACTTCGTCCTGCAAAAAATCTGGCGATAAAAAACAAAAGCAATAAAATGATCGGAAACGCTATTAATAAGGTATCAAAAAGATTTTTCAACACTTTTGCCGAATCCGAAAGCGACATTGCGATAATTAAATAACCAACTTTTTTTGATTTTATATGAAGTGGAATCTGAATCTGGCGAATTGTATTTCCTAATAATTGGGTATCAAATAATTTATAATGTTCTATACTGTCGTGAAAAACAAGTGTTTCATTCTTTAAATTGGGTGATTTTGCAATAACTTTTTTATTTAAATCATAAAACTGAACAAAAACCGGGTTTACATCAACAGAATTATGTTCGCGTTCTTCCCATTCTTCGGGATCCATAAAAATTACTTTATTGTTTTCGATTCTGATTTCTTTTAAATGATCATTAATTTCAATCATTAAATTTTCATCAATATGTCTGTAAACAGTAAGTTTAACTGTAGAATATATAGCCGAAAAAACGACTAAAATCAATAAACCGGTTGTAATAATATAGTTTAAGGCAATTCTGTTTTTAAAAGATAACTGTGCCATTATAAGTCGTTAGCAATGTAACCGATTCCTCGGATTGTTTTGATATAATCTTCTTCAATTTTAAGATTGAGTTTTTTTCGTATTGCATTCATAAACACGTCAATAACCCCAGTATCGTATTCAAAATTGATTTCCCAGACATCTTTCAAAATCTCATTTCGTGTGCATACTTTTCCTTTGTTTTTAATAAGGTATTTTAATAACTCAAATTCTCTTTGCGTGAGCGACACTTCTTCATTATTTTTTAAAACAAGGTGTTTGGAAACATTCACTGTAATGGCACCAAGCGTAAGGATTTCGGCGTCTTTTTGGTTTCTAAAATGAACTTTGATGCGTTCTACCAATTCTTCAAAACTAAATGGTTTTTTGATATAATCATTAGCACCGGCTTTTAGACCTTCTATAGTTTCCTGAACAGTATCTTTTGCCGTCAAAAAGATAATCGGAGTTGTTTTATCTTTGACTCTGATGGCTTTACATAAATCTAAACCATTGATTTTAGGAAGCATCCAATCTAATAAAATCAGATCAAATTGTTGTGTCTGTACCAATTCAAAACCTTTGGAGCCGTCATTTGCAGTGGTTACTTTATAACCTTCTTCCTGTAAGCCTTGTTGCAAAAACTGAATAATTCCTAATTCGTCTTCAACTATTAAAATATGCATTTACTTTCTTATTAATTCTTCTCAAAGATAGCTATTTTGCGACAGCTCAAAAATTTATAACACTATAAACTTCAATCTCTTAAGCGAATATTAAGTTTATTCTAAGTAAGCTAAAAGCGAACTTAATCCCGAATTAATCCATCGAAATTAATTTTGTGAAAAAATATAATACCATGAATTTTTACAAAAAGCTGTCTCCGTTTTACAACCTTGCTTTGTTTTATTTCATTATAAGCCTTTTACTTAGAATTGTTTTACTTTTTCATCCAATAACACAAAGTTCATTTACATTTTTAGAAAGTCTCAAAATTTTTAGCTTAGGAATCATTTCCGATTTCTTTGTTTTTATAGTCGCGGGTATTTTTCTGTGGTTGTATTTATTATTTATTTCAAATTCTAAATATAACAGGCCTTCGGGGTATATTATTTTAGGTTTTTTCTCGCTCTTATTCCTTTATATTGCTTCGGGAAAAAGCATTCTTGACGAATATGGCGGCGCTTTGCCCAGAATAGTTTTAATTTTTATCGGAATCAAAACTTTTCTTTTTGCACTTTTACTTTTTCTTCCAAAACACAGGGACAAAATTAGATTTTGGCTATTTGCATTTGTGATCTTTTTGTATGTTTTACTGATCTTGCAAAATGGTTTAAGTGAATATTTCTTCTGGAATGAATTTGGTGTAAAGTATAACTTTATAGCGGTTAATTACCTGATTTACACAAACGAAGTAATCGGAAACATCATGGAATCTTATCCTGTAATTCCGATATTTTCTGCCTTGTTTTTGGTAACAGGAGTTATAACTTATTTTATTGTAAAAAAATCAAGGACGTATATTGATGAGATTCCAACTTTCGCAGAAAAATTAAAATTTTCAGCTGTTTATATTTGTTTCTTTTTAGTTTCATTAATTGCGGTTCCTACTTTGGCGAAGACAGAAAATTCTAAAAATGTTTTTGTTAATGAATTACAGTCTAATGGCTTATATAAGTTTTATTTAGCTTTTCAAAACAATAAATTAGACTATTTTAAATTCTACAAAACGCTTCCGAACGAAAAGGCTTTTGCCATTTTAAAACAGCAATTCCCAACAATTTCAGGCGAAAATACGTCAAGAATTATAAAAAGTGATTCGGCAGAGAATCACAAAAATGTAGCTTTAATTACTATTGAAAGTTACAGTGCCGAATTCATGAAAATGTACGGAAACAATGAAAATATTACACCTTTCTTAGACAGTTTATCTCAAAAAAGCCTGCAGTTTACCAATTTATACGCCGCAGGAAACCGCACCGTTCGCGGATTGGAAGCGGTTACTTTATGTCTGCCTCCAACGGCTGGCGAAAGTGTTGTAAAACGTGAAGACAATAAAAATAAATTTTCTACGGGAGCGATTTTTAAACAGAAAGGATACAACGTAAAATTCATGTACGGCGGTGATGCTTTCTTTGATAATATGCAGGATTTCTATTCCGGAAATGGGTACCAAATTATTGACAAATCGAGTTTTTCTCCTGACGAAATTACTTTTTCTAATGTCTGGGGCGTTTGTGATGAAGATATGTATAACAAAGCCATAAAAGTTATGAATGCTGAGGCGAAGGAAAATAAACCTTTTTTTAATCACATTATGACAGTAAGTAATCACAGGCCTTTCACTTATCCGAACAATAAAATTGATATTCCGGGAGATATAAAATCGCGTGACGGCGGTGTAAAATATACCGATTATTCACTGAAAAAATTCTTTGCAATGGCAAGTAAACAGCCGTGGTTTGCTAATACTGTTTTTGTAATTGTGGCAGATCATTGTGCATCCAGCGCCGGAAAAACACAACTTCCTCTGGATAAATACAGAATTCCGGCTTTTATATACCAACCGGGAATTGCTCCGGAAAAATGCGATAAACTAATGTCACAGATTGACTTAATGCCGACAGTTTTTGGTTTACTGCATTTTGATTATCAAAGTAAATTTTATGGTCAGGATGTTTTAAAACCGCATTATCAGCCGAGAGCCTTTATTGCAACTTATCAGGATTTGGGTTTAATAAAAGATAATATTTTAACCATTTTATCACCTAAACAACAGGTAAAACAATTTCATCTGAGTTTGAATAAAAAACAAAATATGGATCCCGGTTATGATATTTATTATGATGAAAAGCCTTTGGTTAAGGAACGAAATGATTTGGTAAACCAAACGATCGCTTATTATCAGACGGCTTCGGATATGTTGAAGTATAAGAAGTATCAGCGATAAGGAGTTTAATTTTCAAATCAGATGACATTCAGAATCTTGTCATTTCGACGAAGGAGAAATCACATAAAGTTATTCCAGCATTGTGGTTACTAGTGTGATTTCTCCTTCGTCGAAATGACACAAAATGCGAAGAATCAAAATGAGATAAAAAATAAAAGCCTCAAATTCCAATGAATTTGAGGCTTTGTTTATAAGTATCAAAGCTAAACTTTGAAGCTTAGCAGCTTAGAACCTTTGCACCTTTTTTAGTCATTTTGATTTTTCATTCCAAAAAGATTACCTCTTTGGTATAATTCTAAATCTTCTTTTAAAGAATTGTAATTTCTTTGCGTAACAGCCGCAGAATCTAAATCGCTTAGATCCGGTTTTCCTGCATTTACCCACGCCGTGTACCAAAAACTTGCCGTTGCTGTAATGGCTTTTCTCATTTGGCTTTCGACCATTCCGTTCAATTCTTTGTTCAATTTAGTAGCATACTCATCAGTAAAAACGGAAGTATTATATTTCGTTTTCAATATTTTTCCGTCAGCATCCTTTTTAAACACTTCGTTTTCAGGAGTTGATGTTCTCAGTTTTTTATCAATATCCAATAAAGGCTGCGCTAAACTATGTGTATCATTAATCATATCCCATGTTGCTTTATGAACATCTGGATAATATTGAGCTTCCGGAACATTAAATTTGTAATTTTTGGCAAATAATTCAGGTAATTTACTTTCCCAAAGAGAATGAATTCCTTTTTGGTCGCTTAATTGTCCGTCGTGATTTGCAGAAGTATGTAGTGGCATATGCGCATCTCCAACGTAATGACCTAAATCTGCAGCAAGAAATAAGATCTCAGCTCTGTTTTTATCTTTAAAAGCTTTGGTCAATTTCACCATCATATCTTCTATGTACCAAGGTAAAATTCCGTTATCATTTAAGAATTTAGCATCATATTTTGTCTTTGCTTCTTCAAGTGTTTTCGGAAAAGTGCTGGCATCACCAAAGTTTTCCATGTCAAAATAATGTCTCGGATTCTCATCTTTATAATTCAAAGCATATTTTCGAATATCCGGAACTGATGCTTCCTGAGTAATAAAATCAATATGATTGTAAAAAAATACCTGAAGTGGTCGGGGCAAAGCCATAACTGCAGCTTTGTTAATTCGTTCGTGGCCAACGATTCCCCATGATAATGTCAAAAATCCAATACCTAATACAAAAAATGCGATAAGTTTTGGTTTCATTCTAAAGTTTTTCATTTGTTTTTATTTGAGG
>SEBM01000576.1 GCA_004296145.1 Flavobacterium sp. | reverse complement strand
TGATTAAATAAACAATTTTTCGCAATTCAATCCGTTATAAATTCAAAAATCATCCCTGATTATTACGAATTTTCATTTTTATGGTATTAAAAATTGTCTTTTTTAAAATATACCCCTATCAAAATTGCGCTTCTCTAAAAAATTATACTTCATTAAACAAAATAGCCCCCTAATTTTTACGGTCGGAAAAATAAATCTATATTTGACCCAGCGAAAAAACAAAAAAAATAAATTTATATTATTATGGCTAAAATTAAGTTAGAGTACATTTGGTTAGATGGATATGAACCAACTCAAAATCTTAGAAGTAAAACTAAAGTTGAAGAGCACGAGAATTTCAAAGGAACATTAGAAGAACTTGGAAACTGGTCATTTGATGGTTCATCAACTAAACAAGCTGAAGGTGGTTCTTCTGACTGTCTTTTAGTACCTGTTGCAATTTATCCTGATCCAACTCGTATTAACGGTTGGTTGGTAATGTCAGAGGTTATGTATGCTGACGGAACTCCACACCCTTCTAACGGAAGAGCTACAATTGATGATGATAATGAAGATTTCTGGTTCGGTTTTGAACAAGAATACTTTATCATGGATACTAAAACTTTATTGCCATTAGGATTCCCTGTTGGAGGTTATCCTGCTCCACAAGGTATGTACTACTGTTCTGTTGGTGGAAAAAACACTCACGGAAGAAAATTAGTAGAAGAACATGCTGATTTATGTATCGCTGCTGGAATCAACTTTGAAGGTATTAACCAGGAAGTTGCCTGCGGACAATGGGAATTCCAATTATTTGCTAAAGGTGCTAAAAAAGCCGGAGACGAAATCTGGGTTGCTCGTTACCTATTAGATCGTTTGACTGAGAAATATGGTTACTATATTGAATATCACCCAAAACCTCTTGGAGATACAGACTGGAATGGTTCTGGAATGCATGCTAACTTCTCTAACGAAGTATTAAGAACATGTGGAGATCAGGCTACTTACGAAAGAATCTGTGAGGCTTTCCGTCCTGTTACTGCTGAGCACATCGCGGTTTACGGAGCTTACAATGACCAACGTTTAACTGGTAAACACGAAACTGCTTCTATCCACGATTTCTCTTATGGAGTTTCAGACAGAGGATGTTCTATCAGAATTCCTTTGATGACTGTTCAAAAAGGATGGAAAGGATGGTTGGAAGACAGAAGACCAGCTTCAAACGGAGATCCATACAAAATTGCTGCAAGAATTATCAAAACTGTTAACTCAGCGCTATAATTCAAGCTTAAATTATATTCTAAAAGTGCCAGCTTAATTGTTGGCACTTTTTTTTTGAATAGTTTAAAAGAATTTTACCGCAAAGAGCGCTAAGTTTTCGCAAAGTCCGCAAAGTTATTTAGTAAGCTTTGCGGACTTTGCGTTTTTTCTTTGCGAACTTTGCGGTAAAAAACATTCTAAGAATCTAATTAAGTATATAAAAGTCAAAAATCTACCTTTTTTTGTATTAAAATACCATTTAAGTCAGGAATAAATTTTTTAAGTCTCAAACCAAAAACTATCTTTGTATATCACTTAAAAATAATATCATGATAGTCTGGATTCTCTTTTTGTTAGCCGTAATTTTTATTCTTGCTTTAGATTTAGGGGTTTTTAATAAAACACCTCATATAATCAGCACAAAAGAAGCCAGCAAATGGACACTTATTTGGGTAACACTTTCTTTTCTGTTTTCCGGCGTTATTTATTGGCTGTATACTACAGACTTTATCGCAAATCCTGATGGCTTAAAACCTGCAGTAGCTTCTATGAAGTTTATAACAGGATATTTAATTGAATTATCCCTGAGTGTTGATAATATTTTTGTGATCGCGATTATTTTTGCTTCATTCAAAATACCACAAAAATACCAGCACCGCGTTTTATTCTGGGGAATTCTGGGCGCTATTGTTTTCCGCGGATTAATGATTTTCTTTGGTGTTATGCTGATTAACAGATTTACCTGGACTACTTATTTGTTTGGTGCTTTCTTATTATTTACCGCTATAAAAATGTTGTTTTCGGGAGAAGAAGAAGATTTTCATCCGAAAGATTCTTTTGTATATAAAACACTTGGAAAAGTGATTCCGATAACTTCTGAAATGGATGGTGAGAAATTTTTCATTTCTACTAAAACAGCCAAAAAAGCGGCAACTCCTTTATTTGTGGCTTTGATTGTAATTGAAGTTATGGATGTGCTTTTTGCTGTAGACAGTGTTCCGGCAATTTTAGCTATTACATCAGATCCGTTTTTAGTATTCAGTTCTAATATTTTTGCCATTTTGGGATTACGTTCTATGTATTTCTTCTTAGCCAATATGCTGGCAAAATTCAGTTACTTAGAATATAGTTTAGTGGCTATTCTGGCTTTCGTCGGATTAAAAATGCTTCTGCATGACTGGATTCACGTTCCGGAATGGGCTTCTTTAGCATTTATTGCTCTTTCACTTTTAGTTGGAATTTTAGTTTCCCTAAAGTTTGGAAAAGAAAAAGAACTTACTGATATAGATTTGGATTAATTTGTTTTTGAAATTCATAGGCATAAAAAAAGGAAATCGTAATGATTTCCTTTTTTACTTTTTAAAAGTTAATATTTTTGTTTATATTTAATTTTTATAATAATTATCTTATTTATATATAAATTAATTTAGGATTATACATATAA
>SEBM01000575.1 GCA_004296145.1 Flavobacterium sp. | reverse complement strand
CGTTAGGAAGTTCAATTTTTTTCCAAAAACCTACAAGTTCAGATAGTTTAGGTGGTCCGCCTGCCTCGGATTTATTTTCTTGTCCGAAAACAGAAAACGAAATGAATGTCAATAGGATTAAGAAAGTATGCTTTTTTATCATAATTGAAAATCTGTAATTTATCTTCTAAATGTTCTATATCTTTTGTCGGCCGTTTCATAATTACCGCTAACGTTTTGCAGGTTTAAGTTGAGCCTTATTGTTTGCACAACTGAACCTATTGCACTAAGCTAAATAAATGGCTTCAAATTATTGTATTTGCACTTCGCCAAAGGCTTAACTTAAACTTGCTGTTACCAGTAGTTAATTTTGTTGTTTTTCTTTTACTTTGGTTTTTAGAATAATTCCCCATTTTTTATCAGAGATATTATAAGCTTTTTCCAATTCTTGAGAATTGATTATTCTAAAGTCTATTAAATTTGATTTGTCAATACCAGCTAAATCTCCTTCAAAATTAGTTTTCAAAACTTTATCATTTAAAACATAAACAACATTCTGTTCTTGACTGGGATGAGGAACTATTTCTAAATACTTATTAGACATTATCTTCAAAAATTTCCAATATCTTTCTCTCGCAAATTTCTTAGTTTCAATATAAATTAGACCATTTACTGCTTCAGCACCCAAGATGTCCGTAGCATTCTTATCTTTATAGACTGTTAGTGATGCGATTTCATTCGGTTCATACTTCGTCAATTCTTGTTTGGAAACTTTTAGGCTATCAATAAAGAATACTGGGTCCTTAGGGATCAAGACAAAATTAGTCTCTGTTTTCTTTTTATAGCAAGATAGGACAATATCTATACCAGCAACAGGTTTATCTAGATAGTAATTTTCATCGATAGGATACCTAGGTGTTTTTTCTATTCTTATAAAAAAAGATATAGTGTCATTGGACAAACTCCAATAATCTGAACAGTCTCTGGAACCCCAGGTATTTAGAGCTGGATACTTTTTCAAAACATCTTTCGCAGTTGTTTTTGGCATATCAATATATGTTCCATCTGGTAAATTGCCGATAAACTCTGTAGTCAGTCGAATTTTGCTAATCAAATCTGAATTTTCTTCTTTTTGAAAAATCATTCCCGGGAACTTTTTGGAACTATATCCTCGTCCATTTTCAAATCGGCTATCTGTTGCAATACAATTAATACCATTATCCATTTCCTCAACTTTTATGGCTTTCAAGTCAGGTGCAATTTCTTTTAATTCGGCAATAGAAGATTTACAAAGATTGAAACCAGATATTGAAATATTATTATCTGAATTAGAACTTTGTCCGTGGCTTTTAATACCTAGTAGCACTGCAATTAATATCAGAAGAGTATGTCTTTTCATATGTTCGGGTTAATTACTTGTAACGTTTCGGGACTTGGCGATGGCGGGGCAATCGAAGCGAAAATCTTCAATTTTGCACAAAAGTTGAACCGAAGAACTGCCGTTGAACTTTGCCGTTCCGCCCGCTATTGCCAAACCATTGTTAGCAGCTGTGGTTCTTTGCGTGAGACTACACCAACTATTGTTGAAGCATAAAGTAGGTAAATAAATCTGTATTGGAAAATTTCGTAAATCCTGCTTGGCGTAACAGCGTTACCAATTGTCCACGATGATAAGTAGCGTGATTAATAAAATGCGGAAATGTTTGCCAAAATATCATTTTCGCTTCCTTGCCATTTGGATATAAAACGTGTATGAGCTGTTGATAATTTTCTTCGGGATATTTTTCGATAAAATATTGTAAATCATCAGATGCCTTTTGCCAAATCGCAATCAGTTCGTTTTTTGTACCATTAAATTCGGTAGATAAATAAACCGGGTCAGGGACTTTTGTCCAAAAGTCAATCCAAACTTTTTTGGCACTTACAATATGAACAGCAGTTTGCTTAACACTGCTAAAACTGCTTGTTATAGGTTGTTCCCATTGTTCTTCATTAATTTGCTTTAACCATTCAATAATAATTTTGTCTGACCAATTGTTATAGTTGGCTAATTCGGTGAAATACTTTTTTGTCATCTTCTTTACGTTTTAAATTCAACGCAAAGTTAGAAAGCAAGTGTGGTCTTGTACTACTGCTAATCGTTCAAAAGCTGTTGGGAAACAGCCAAATTTTGTTGCCTAAATTGTTTGGGACTAATTCCGTACACTTGTTTGAACGATTGTGAAAAACTTGAATGATTTTCGTACCCCACTTTATAAGACACCTCGCTGGGATTTTCATTTTGTAGCAATAATGATTTTGCTATTTCCATTTTTTGTTGCAAGAAGTATTGGCTTGGTGTTTCGTTGTAAAGCTTTATGAATTTTCGTTTGAAAGTGGAAACGCTTGTATGACACAAAAATGCTAATTCTTCTAATGTCAGGTTGTTGGTTAGGTTTAATTCTACCGCTTTTTTGATTTCAAAGTCAGCATATTCTTCTTGATTTTTTGTTTGAAATGACAGGATTTCCTTCGGATATTTTTCAAGAAGATGAAGCATTAATTCTTCAAATTTCACTTCTATTATTTTGTCCAAAAAAGAAGCCGATTTTGATTGAATAAGTTTAAGAGAGGTGATGTAAGTTTTGATAAATTCATCTTTTTCAAATACTAAAAACGGCGTTTTTGTTTTGTCGGGCTTTGATGGAATTTCGTTAATTATAGAGT
>SEBM01000574.1 GCA_004296145.1 Flavobacterium sp. | reverse complement strand
AATATATTTAGATATATTAAATTAAGAAATTGTTCCAAAGTTATAATTCGAGTACTTTTGCAAAAATTAAACGTATTAAAAGTCTTAAAATGAAATTGAGTAAAAATGAGCTGAAAGATTTTTTAGATGCTAAAGTGCTTCAATATAACACCGTAGATTTCATAGAGCCTGACCCCATAAGTGTACCACATAGATATTCTTTAAAAGAAGATGTTGAAATTGCGGGTTTTCTAGCTTCAACAATAGCTTGGGGTAATCGAAAAATGATTACAAAAAATGGTCATAGAATGATGGACTTATTAGGTAATTCACCTTACGATTTTGTAATGAACCATAATGAAAGTCAATTAGAAAAATTAGAAGGTTTTGTTCATCGAACTTTTAATTCAGATGATTTAACTTATTTTATAAAAGCGTTAAATCATATTTATTCTAACAAAGGAGGATTAGAAACAATTTTTACGAAATACCAAACAGAAGATTCACTACAACATGCAATTCACGAATTTAATAAAATCTTTTTTGAGATACCACATCAATCTAGAACTCGAAAGCACGTAGCAGACCCTTTAAAAGGCTCTGTAGCTAAAAGAATTAATATGTGTTTAAGGTGGTTTGTGAGAAATGATAGCACAGGGGTTGATTTGGGAATTTGGAAAAATATATCTCCATCGATACTATCTTGCCCCCTTGATGTTCATTCTGGAAATGTAGCACGTAAACTAGGTCTTTTAGAAAGAAAACAAAATGATGGAAAAGCTTTATTAGAACTAGATACTAATTTAAGACTTCTTGACCCTGCAGACCCTGTAAAATATGATTTTGCTTTGTTTGGTTTGGGAATTTTTGAAGGATTCTGAGAAATATAGTCTAAAATGGAATTTAAAAATTCTCAACTAATTTCAATTGAATCCCCTTATCAGTAACCTTTTCAATTTTAACCTTTATTTTTTTGTTTTTTATAAATGTTTCTTTGTAAGAATTTTTTAAATGGTTTGGTAAACTATTTTTATGTAATAAGCCATCAGTACCATCTTGCATGCGAATAAAAATTCCAAAATCGGTTATATTTGTTACACTACCATCTAATATTTTACCAATAAGGCTTTTAGTTTTTGCACTAAGCGGTTCTTCAATTAGAGATATCCTTTCGGCTATATTTTTGCCATCATAAGATTGCATGGTATAAAACTCAACAATTGATCCTTTCAAATTCTCAATTGATTTCATCTTTTTAACCAAATCTTTTTTATGAAACCCTATTAAATTATTATGCTCGTCTTTTATACGTCCTATTTTTCCATTTTTGTGAATTGAAATAATTGAGCCTTTTCGTTTAGGATGCTTACCATATCTTTCATTTGACCAAAAAATATTTGCATCATGCATTATTTCTTTTATAGTTCGTAATGATGTTTTGTCAATTTTATAATAGAGAAATAACTTATTATATTCTGCTTTTTCTTTCCATTCATTTTCTTTAAGAATCGCACAAATTAATTCAGCTAATATCTTGCCTTCTTCTTGCCTTTTGAGTTTAAAAAGAATGCGAGCCTGAAGCAAATATAAACCAATTAGAAAGTGAGGTTCATTACCATAAAAGATTGCATCAACAGCATGTTTCCAAGCTTTTGCATAATCTTTTTTTTCGAAGTAGATTTCAGATATATCTCTATATAAAAACCATTTATCATTACCTGCTTTACTTTCCAAAAGTTCTTTAAACAATTCTTCACTTTTTTCATGATTACCTAAACCATCTTCAGACAATGCAATTCTCATTTTAAACCACAAATCATTATTATAATGAAATTTAGAAAGTAACTCTAATCCCTTTTTACAAGATTCAATACAAGATTCAAAATGCCCTAATTTAAGAAGAGCTTTAGTTTTTAGCGCAAAATATTTTTCAAGGTCTGATGATAATTCTACATCTCCTCTAGATGAAGTCTCTATTGTTTTTGATTTGTTTGATAATAATGAATAATCTAATGCAGATAAAAGTTCGTTTATTTTAGTTGCATTAAAAAGGTTCTCCGCATGGGCATCACAAAGTTTCAATACTGAAATGGTGGTAGGACAAGGAAAAGCATCTTCTTCTATTAGGTTCTTTTGAGGAGAAACAAGTATTAAGCCTTCAATAAAATTTTCATTTTCTAGTAATTCTATTCTGTTTTTTCCTTTAACGCATTTATCAAAAATCAACCAACCGTATAAATTAATAACTTTCTCATCATTGAATTTTTTGGCAATTTCTGTAGCTAAAGATAAATTTAGCAAAGTTGATGCTCTCATGGCTTTTAAAGTATAAAAAGCATCCCAAACACTAAATTGCTCTGAATAAACTTCCCATAATTCTTGATATACCTTTACCGCTTCGTTAGGGTTGGTACTTACTAATGCTTTTGCTTTTTCTTCAAAATCTCGTTTAGTATTCATCAATAAGCCATTTTTTAAGATTCTCTCCTAAATTTTCATTAGATTTTTCCAGCATTATGAACTGACTAATGAAACCGTCATTGCCATACCACACTTTAAATTTTGCATTTTCTAAATTTGAACTAATGCTGAAAATGTCTTGGTAATTATGTGATTCTATTATTTTTAACTAGATAGGGTTTTGTTAGTATATGTGATTTTTCTTTTTATGATTATGTACGTATTAGTATATATATGTTTGTGTATAT
>SEBM01000061.1 GCA_004296145.1 Flavobacterium sp. | reverse complement strand
TAAATTGTTGTTTATTAAAATTTGTAGTGATAAAATTGTTGCGGACCTGAATGTTTTTTACCTGATCTTTTAAAATAAGATCATAGGCAATTTCTTCATTTGAACTCAACAAATAATAATCTAAACCATCTAATCTGTAGTTTACTTTTATAACCGATCTCGTAATGTTTTTAGCACCAACAGCTGTTCTTTCGACTGCATCTGCAATTGTACCCGGCAAAACATTAATCGTGAATTCAAAGATTAATTTTTTTTCAGGATCGTAAATAATCTCAAAACTATCCAAAGCTTCTTTAGATTTATTGAGAGGCGTTACAGTCATTATATAATAATCTTTATTTGTCGGATGTCCTCTGGTAACAAAATCATATTCTTTTTTTGCTTTTGGGTCCAAAAGAGGTTCAAAATACTTCAGATTAGTATAATTCTCCATGATATCATTCAGATTATATCCTTTTAAATCTGTACTAACATCGCTTTCTAATAAACCGTACGAACGATTTTGTTCTACTAATAATGTTGTTGAAACTTTTTTCTGATTTACGGCAAACTGAAAATTTACAAGGCCATCATTATAATACGAGTATTTATTATCTAACATAAAAAACTCTCTTACATAAACTTTTAAGCGATACGGCATCGCTAAGTTTTTCGCCGAATTAGAAACTATTTTTTGAAGTATTTTTTGAGGAGCTTCTGTAGACACGACAATTTCATCCAGTTTATTGTCTTTATTTTTCAAGTAAACTACAAATTCACTTTCTTTCAAAGCTGCCCACCGAATGGTCATATCTTCATAATTGGTTTCAGAAACCTGAACATTTGATGCTCCGTTGACTATAAAAGTTACTTTACCTTCCTGATTACTTATTAAGATTTGTTTGGTTTTCATTATTACCACCGTTGCATTTTCTATTGGCAACTGAGTTTCAATATCTTTTACGATGATAGAATACTCAGTATCCTGAGCAAAAACAACCGTACTTAGGAATGTAAAAAACAAAAGTATTAATTTTTTCATAGGCTAAATTTAAAAAATTATCACACATTGTTAAAAAACGATATCAAATTAACTAAAATAAATTGTTATATGCCAACAGAATACACAATAAAATAAGAATTTGACTGATAAAAAAAAATCCTAAGCTTTTTGCTTAGGATTTTTCTTAAATTTTATTACATAGTTTATTATTCGTTATGCAAAAATGCCTGACGTTCTAATAAAGTTTCTTCATCTTCAACATGATTATCATCCGGTACGCAACAATCTACAGGACAAACTGCCGCACATTGTGGTTCGTCATGAAAACCTTTACATTCGGTACATTTACCCGGAACAATATAATAAACCTCGTCAGAAATTGGAGTTTGAGCATCATCTGCATCAACTTCAGTTCCGTCAGGTAAAATTATTTTGCCGGAAAGTGATGTTCCGTCTTTATATCTCCAATCATCCGCTCCTTCATAAATTGCTGTATTTGGGCACTCTGGTTCACAAGCACCACAGTTTATACATTCGTCGGTTATAATTATCGCCATGTTTATCTTATTTTATGCCTTAAGCTCACGCTTTAAGCTATTTCTAAAATATTATTTTTTCAAAAATAAAACCTTATTGCATAAAGCTAACCGCTTACCGCTAAAAAAACTTATTTTTGTGCAAAATTACAATCAAAACTCTTCATAAACAAACATTATGACATTAGAAACAAAAAAAAGTGTTTTTGTTGAATTAGGTAAATTTTTAAAACAATTTTCCGAAAACGATACAGCCAGAAATTCGGATGTCCTGCATAACGATTTATTTTTTGATGATTTCGAAAAACTGATTCATTTATCACAATCTCATAATGGATGGTATACGCCTGAACAGGTATATTTTGCTATACAATCCTGGGCAGATGCATTAACAGATGAAAATATCTCCAAATGGATTTCACAATATGATTTCACTAAAGTGGAACCAAAAAATGTTGCCTTAATTTTAGCAGGAAATATTCCGTTGGTAGGTTTTCATGATTTTCTTTCTGTTTTAATTACCGGTCACAGTGCCATTGTAAAAACATCATCAAACGATCAGCATTTATTGCCTTTTCTGGCAAAATACATTATTGCAGTTAGTCCGGAATTTAAAGATAAGATCACTTTCGTGGAAGGAAAACTGGAAAATTTCGATGCTGTAATTGCAACCGGAAGCAATAATACATCCCGTTATTTTGAATATTATTTTAAAGATAAACCATCTATTATTCGCAAAAACAGAAATTCTGCTGCGGTTTTAAACGGAAAAGAAACCAAAGAACAACTGGAAGCTTTGGGCGAAGATATTTTTAGGTATTTTGGTTTAGGATGCCGAAATGTCTCGAAACTTTTTGTGCCAAAAGGATATACTTTTGATGTCTTTTTTGAAGCAATTTTCAAATATCAGGATGTCATTCATTACGAAAAATACGCTAACAATTATGATTATAACAAAGCCGTATTTTTAATGAGTAACTTCAAATTGCTTGATAATGGTTTCCTTACTTTAAAAGAAGATCCAAGCTACGCCTCACCTATTTCGAGCGTTTTTTATGAATTTTATGAAAATATCGAAGATTTAGAAAAACGTCTTACTGCTGATGCTGAACAAATTCAGTGCATCGTAAGTAATGATTTAAAAGAAAACAATATTGCATTCGGGCAAACCCAAAATCCTCAATTGTGGGATTATGCAGATAACGTAGATACTATAACGTTTTTGTTAACAACAAAGTAAAAAAATGTTTAATTATTTCGAATAATTTATCGCTTTTTCAGCTCCTATTGCCGAAATTTGCGTCTTTAAAATTTCGACTATTAACAACAACCATGAAAAAACACAACTACAGCGCAGGACCAAGTATTTTACCTCAGGAAGTTTTTGAGAAGGCATCACAAGCAGTACTAAATTTTAACAATTCAGGATTATCAATTCTTGAAATTTCGCACAGAAGTAAAGATTTTGTTGCGGTTATGGATGAAGCACGTTCGCTTGCCTTACAATTATTAGGATTAGAAGGAAAAGGTTATCAGGCTTTATTTTTACAAGGAGGTGCAAGTACAGCATTCCTTATGGCTCCATATAATTTAATGAAAGAAAACGGAAAAGCTGCCTATTTAGATTCAGGTACATGGGCAACTGCAGCGATCAAAGAAGCGAAGCTTTTTGGAGAAACTGTTGTCGTAGCTTCTTCAAAAGACGATAATTACTCATACATTCCAAAAGGTTACGAAATACCAGCTGACGCAAATTATTTTCACTGTACTAGTAACAATACCATTTTTGGAACTCAGATGAAAGAATTCCCAACAACGAACATTCCTGTTGTTTGTGATATGAGTTCTGATATTTTCTCACGTGAATTGGATTTCTCTAAATTTGATCTGATCTATGCCGGAGCTCAAAAAAATATGGGACCTGCAGGAACTACTTTAGTAGTAGTAAAAGAAGAGATTTTAGAAAAAAGCGGAAGAACTATACCAAGTATGTTAGATTATGCTAAACATATCAAAGCAGAAAGTATGTACAATACTCCTTCTGTTTTTGCAGTTTATGTTTCTCTTTTAACATTGCAATGGATTAAAGAAAAAGGCGGAGTTGCTGCAGTTGAAAAATTAAACAACGCAAAAGCAGCATTACTTTACGCAGAAATAGACAGAAACCCATTATTTAAAGGCGCTGCTGCGGTGGAAGATCGTTCTAATATGAATGTTACTTTCTTATTGAACAATGCTGATCATACTGCAACTTTTGATGCTTTATGGAAAGAAGCGGGAATTTCAGGATTACCTGGACACCGTTCTGTTGGTGGTTACAGAGCTTCTATTTACAACGCTATGCCTATCGAAAGTGTTCAGGTTTTAGTTGATGTAATGAAAGCTTTGGAAACTAAAGTTTAGTTTTCAGTCGCAGTCACAGTTTACGATAAAAAAAATTAAATAGCTGGTCATCGATTAAATAAACGATTGATTGACCAAATAAACAAAATATACACAATGAAAGTATTAGCGAATGACGGAATTTCTAAAAGTGGAATTCTAGCTTTAGAAAAAGGTGGATTTGAAGTTATAACTACAAAAGTAGCTCAGGAACAAGTAGCTAATTTTGTAAACGAAAACAATGTAAGCGTAGTTTTAGTGCGTAGTGCAACTAAAGTTCGTAAAGATATTATTGATGCTTGTCCTGGTCTTAAAATCATCGGTCGCGGTGGTGTTGGTATGGATAACATCGATGTTGATTATGCAAAAAGCAAAGGAATTCACGTAATTAATACGCCGGCTTCTTCATCAGAATCTGTTGCTGAATTAGTATTTGGACACTTGTTTTCTGGTGTTCGTTTTTTACATGATTCTAACAGAAACATGCCTCTTGAAGGAGATTCAAACTTTGAAGGTCTTAAAAAAGCATACGCAAACGGTACTGAATTAAGAGGAAAAACGCTTGGAATTGTTGGTATCGGACGTATCGGACAAGCGACTGCAAAAATGGCGCTAGGTTTAGGTATGAAAGTAATTGCTGCGGATAGTTTTATCCCGCAAGTTGATGTAAAAGTTGAATTTTTTGACGGACAATCTATCACTACAACAATCGTTTCTCAATCTTTAGAATCATTGTTTAAAGAAGCAGATTTCATCACATTACACGTTCCTGCTCAGGATGGTTACATCATTGGAGAAAAAGAACTTGCAATCATGAAAGACGGTGTTGGAATTGTAAACTGTGCACGTGGTGGTGTTATTGATGAAGTTGCTTTGGTAAAAGCTCTTGATTCAGGAAAAGTCGCTTTTGCAGGTTTAGACGTTTTTGAAAGCGAACCAAAACCAGAAATGGCAATCTTAATGCACTCAAAAATTTCGTTGACTCCACACATCGGAGCTGCAACAGGAGAAGCACAAGACAGAATTGGTACTGAATTGGCATCACAAATTATTTCTTTGTTGAGCTAAACAAAGAAAATAATATATATCTTTAAAGGGATTTATTACATATTTGTAGTAAATCCCTTTCTTTTTTATTTAATTTGTTGTTTAATTTAAACTTTAAAACCATGTTTGAACAATTAACACAATTAGTACAACAGTACGGAAACTCAGCTGTTGTAAATAATGATGCCGTTCCCAACGAGCATAATGAAGGTGTAATCAACGAAGCCAATAATTCAATCTTTTCAGGATTGCAAAAAATAGCTTCTGAAGGTGGTGGTGCAGAACAACTGGCCGGATTATTCAATGGAAATTCTCCTATTGATAATTCAAATCCTGTTGTACAGAAAATAACACAGCAATTATCCGGAACTCTTGGCGAAAAATACGGCTTAAGTAGTGCTGACTCCGCTGGAGTTGCTTCAAACATGATTCCGCAAATATTAAGTTCTTTAGTAAACAAAGCAAAAGACCCAAACGACAGCAGTTTTCAGATTTCTGATATCATATCGGCAATCTCAGGAAACAGCGGACAAGCGTCTGGTATAATGGATACCATTTCTGAATACGGAATGAAGTTTGGCCTTGATCAAAATAACGACGGAAAAGTAGATGTCGCCGACGTTTTGGTTGTAACCAAAAGCAAAGGCGGAATAGCCGGCTTTATTGGAAAACTTTTCGGGAAAAAGTAGGTTTTTAAAGGTACAAAGCTGCAAAGGTTCAGAGGGACAGAGGGAAAAAACTTTGTCACTTTGAACCTTTGCAGCTTTGAACCTTTATCAAAAAATGTTAAATACAAATATTCATTAAAGATTTATTTGTAAATTTATACTATGAAAAAGAGCATTTCCATATTAATTCTTTTGTTTGTGATCATTGCTTGTTCTACAACTTCTAAAAATGTTGCTGATACAAATCTGCCTGCAAAAAATGTAGCGGTAAATGATACCGTAAGAATTGCTAATGACTCTTTAGAATATGAGGTTATAATTATTGACAACGGATTTAGCAACTGGCTAGTTTCAAGAGCTTATCCTCGCAACTTTCATTCGCTTTCTTATCTGGAAAATAAAAACAATCAATATATAACCGAATGGAATAGCCGTGTTTTACAGCCTCTTCGTTATGATCCTAATCTATACGAAATGAGCATTAACTACAACTCGACTACAAAATACGGCTATGAGGTAAATTACTTAATTTACAATTACATGATTTATTTTCAAAATACTTATAAACAAAAACTTTGGGGATATGTTCCATCCCGATAATGTTGTTATATTTGTAATCATTATAAATAAAGATGAATAAATTAAAACAACGCTGGGGCATCACCTCAAACTTTCAATTCATTATCATATTTGTTGTTTTTGCCATCACCGGATCGGCATCTGCATGGCTGTCTAAACCTTTTTGCGTTTGGTTAGGCATTACCAAAGAAGATTTTGGCGGCTGGTTTACCCTAATCAGACTCATTATTATTTTTCCTATTTATCAGGTCTTACTGGTTGCAATAGGAACTATTTTTGGGCAATATCGTTTCTTTTGGAATTTCGAAAAAAGAATGCTCAAAAGTATGGGACTTGGTTTTTTGTTTAAAGATTAACTATTTCTTTTTTTGGAAATAATAAGTGTAAATCCAAGTGATAGTAAATGACGGAATAATATCTGTAAATGGCAGAATCTCTTCAAGAAAAGCCAAAAAACCCGCAACCTTCCCTACTCGTCCTTTGTACATATAAGTCATTAAAAAACCTGCAAGCGGCGCCCAGATAAAATCAATTGTCTCTGCTAACCCTAATACAGAATAAGAAATCATTCCGATAGCATCAAAAAGTAATCCTAACAGTAACTTTCTCTGTTTTTCTTCTTCAAAAACCATTTCTTTTGTTTTCATCTAATTTTATTTTTTTGATGTTACTGCAAATAACACACCAAAATTTCCGTCAGTCTGAATCCATTTCTCAGAAGGAACATACGCGCGTGACACAAAACCGTCTAAATATAAGGCGTTTCTGCATCCTGCATCTTTAAAATACTTGGCAAAATCATAAAAATTAATCTCTGTTTTGGACATGACAAAAAGTACTTTCCCGTCTGGTAAAATTCCGACACCGTTTCTGATATTAAGATTTGGAGAGCCTTCTTTAAAAGCAGAATGAATCTGATTATCAACAACTAACATTGGACCGGATTGTGTTGCATAGGCAATCTTTCCATTATTTTGAAATTTTTCGGTAGTACAGATTTTAGCATTATTTCCTGTCGTTAGATAAAACACACCATTTGGCTTTAAATAAAAATTTCCTTGCGCCTCTGCGGTATCTAAAGGAAAAAGTTCTTTTTGTTTTTCTATATAAAGTCCTTGTGGCGAATTATCTTTCTTATACATACCGCCATTCATCGCAAATTCTAGTTTTAGATGATGATTTTCTATCCAATTTTTTAAATTCTGGATACTTCCAAAATTCTCACCCTTTTCATTTTTATAAAACAATTTCAAATCCTGTTTTTTCAAATCGACAACATAAGTCAAAAAGCGATCGTCAGAATATGTTTTTGCATTTACAAAAACAGCCAGAACTGCAATTGCTAAAATTAAAATCCCAATTTTTAATTTCATCTTTCCGTAGTTTATTTTCAATTAAATGTAAAATAAAATTCCGAATAACGCTCCCGTAAAATAATCTTCCTAAAATTCTGTTACAACCCATTTTAATATCGACATAATCTTTGTTTCTTTGTAAAAACAGATTCATAAATGATACACGCAAAAAATATACATAAATTCTACGATCAGCTAGAAGTTCTAAAAGGAGTGAATCTGCATATTAAAAAAGGAGAAATTGTTTCAATCGTCGGAGCTTCTGGCGCTGGAAAAACAACACTTTTACAAATCCTGGGAACATTAGATAAACCGGAAAGAAACTCAGAATCATCTTTAACCATTAATGGTGAAAATATATTACAGCTTCAGGACGTAGAGACTGATCATTCAAAAGAAGAAAAAACATTTAAGATTATTTCCTGGGGTTTTGCCGCTTATTGCGTTAAAGTCATTGTGTATTTTTTATTTTTAAAGCATAAAATCGAAAATGATCTTTACAGTCAGGTTCTCCACGGTATTCTTTTAGTACCTTTTGTTGTAGCGATTATTTACTACACGAGATACTTCAAAAAGAAGAGCAAAAAAGACAAAATTTTATCCCAATTCAGAAATTTAAACCTTGGTTTTATTTTTCAGTTTCATCAATTGTTGCCCGAATTTACAGCTTTAGAAAATGTTTGTATTCCTGCTTTTATGGCCAACAAACCAAAAGCAGAAACCGAAAAAGAGGCAAAAAGACTTTTAGAGTATTTGGGTTTATCTCACAGAATTAATCACAAACCAAGCGAGCTTTCGGGCGGAGAACAGCAGCGTGTGGCAGTTGCCAGAGCGCTGATTAATAAACCGGATGTTATTTTTGCCGATGAGCCTTCGGGAAATCTGGACACGCAATCTGCAGAAAATTTACATCAATTGTTTTTCCAGCTTCGCGATGAATTTGGACAAACTTTTGTAATTGTAACGCACAACGAAGAATTAGCTAACATGGCTGACAGAAAACTAGTTATGGTTGATGGCCAGATTAGTAATTAAGATCTGTTTCTCCCGAAGTTTTGGGATCACTATATCTTTTTGTCTCGTTTTTTTAACGAGACAAAAAGGAAGCCGCTCCTATCTGAACTAGGGATTTACGTATTTCAAGAACTTTCATTTTAAACATGACCCAAAAAGAACTCAAAGAATTTCTCGACGAAAAAGTCATTCAATATAATAATCAGGATTTTATAGAAAGTGATCCTGTACAGATTCCTCATTTATTTTCTCAAAAAGAAGATGTCGAAATCGCAGGATTTTTAAGTGCTTCTATCGCTTGGGGAAATCGAAAAATGATCATCAAAAATTCGCACCGAATGATGGAGTTAATGGGAAACACGCCCTACGATTTTGTTATGTCCCATTCTGATGAACATTTGGCGCGCCTTGAAACTTTTGTTCACAGAACTTTTAACGGAAATGATTTTGCAGGTTTTATAAAAGGCTTGCAGAATATCTATAAAAACCACAACGGACTGGAAGCTGTTTTTGCTAAAAATCAGGAAAATGACAGTTTGCAAAAGAGCATTCACGAATTCAAAAAGATTTTTTTTGAAACCGAACATCTTCCGCGAACTCAAAAACACATTTCTGATCCGCTAAATAATTCTGCTGCGAAACGTATTAACATGTTAATGCAGGTAATTAATGTAGTAAATTGAATTATTTCTTGAAAATCTAAAATGGCAGACCATAATTCAATTATAAACTTGGTTTATAATTTAGTTAGCATTGACAAAAGCTAAAAAATTTGGGTGATTTATTAAAGCAAGACGAAGTATAGTTTCCCAAAAATTATGTCCAAAAAATAACTTTTCATCGTTAATTTGGTCTAAAACGGCTTCTTTAATTATAGGAAAATCAAGATGTTTTTGATTAGCTTTGACCTGCGCAACAAGTTTTGGAATTACTCTGTCTATCTCTCCACTAAATCGTCGCAATAAATGTAGTCTTGAGTAGTGTGATTGTATTATTTGCCAAAGTTGCGGGTCTATTGTATTATGGTATTGAAGACGAAAAACGGTCGTTAGGTAATTTTCATTAAATGTTAAGTCGACAAATAAATACTGAACAGATGGTAAGTTATTTAAATATAGATTTAAAAAATATGGTACTCCTGCATTCTGCCATTGTGTATTCTTGTGACTGTTGCATTCTGAACAAGTTGGAAATAAATTTAGGGGGTTAACTGAAAATTCTGCATATATTTCTTTTGGCAAAATATGGTCGAATGTATTTGCACTATTTATTGTACAGTTTTGGCAAGTTGAAATTATTCTACCAGTTGCTGTAGTTGTAACTTCCTTTTTTAACTCTTTGATTAATTTGCGGTCAAATTTGTACAAACTTATCAGATTTGATTTTTCAATATCGGTGGTCAACCTTGGTAATGTTGCTGTCAAATTGTTTTCAGCAAAATTTTGAGCATATTGAATAAATAATGGAGTCAATTCTGCACCTATTGCATTTAAACGATTTTGAAACTCTGGGTCATTTTGACGAAGTCTTGTTGAAGCAATTACATCACAATGAAATTGATAATGGTTCTTTGCAGTTGGTTCTAGTCGTTTCATCTCTGTGCAATTTTTCCAGTTATAAATAACCTTGTGTTCAAACTTAATGGAACGCCATCGGATGTAATCATCCCAACTATTTCATCATATGTTTTACCAATTTCAACTTGTTGAGAGATAATTTCTTTATACTTTTTAGAAGTCTCTCTATTACCAAATACATCTTCTGTAAGCTTTGATAAGTCTTCCCCGAAGGACTCGATTTCAATCTTCCGAATCGAAGCTAATTCACCGTCTTTTTCTAAAACTAAAACGTTTTTTGATAGGAGTTCTTGGATTATTAAAGGGGAATGTGTTCCAATAATACAAAATGATTGAAACTCATCCACTAGTTGATATATAGTCCCAATCAATTGGGTTATAGCATTTGGATGGAGATGGGTTTCTGGTTCATCGTATAGTACTAATGAATCATATTTTATGTTTGCAACTATTTCTGTTATGATAAATAATAATATATTTTGACCAGAGCTTAATTTTTCTCTGGTTTTATGAAATTTTGGAATATCAACAGTGTAACGATTATAAATATTTTTATCATTAAAATCATCTACAATAAAATTATCTAATAAATCCATATCGATTATTCCTGAGAGCAATTCTTTCCACCTCTCCATTCGGGTATTAAATTTTATCTTTTTCCATGAATTATGAAAACGTAACAATAACTTTCTTGAATCTATCAAATCGCCTTTTTCGTCTTTCAAACCACAATACACATATTTTTTATCTATAATTGTAGAAGGTTTAAAGCTGTCAAAGATGCTGTAGGAGACATGTATGATATTACTGAAAGCAGGTCGTCTAGGAAAGTATTTCTGTGAATCGTTACCTACCAAATCTTTTGGAATAGAATTCAATAGTTGGGTTTTGCCCGTGCCATTTTTTCCAATAATTGCATATATACGATTAGAAGTTATTGTATTTAATCTAGGATATAAATACTTTTTATAATGATTATTTGGAAAATCGAATCCAACATCAATAGAAGTTTTTGAATAAGGTGGTTTAAATTTGTAGACAAAAGAGAATATATTACTAATATCATGATTGAATAATGTATGTCTAATAGTACGCAGAACTCGTTCTGTATCATCGTTCCTAATCAATGAATCTATAAATCTCGGATGACTCTCGAATTTTTCTAATTTTTCTGGAGAAAATGCACAATCACACAATGCAGATAAAATTGTAGAAAAATCTTTTGGAAATGTGAGACTTAAAGTTTTATAAAAGATTTCAGTTTGACCAAGTGAGCAAAATTTTTGTGGCAAAAGTGAAAATTTTTTTGGAATTACATTCATCGTTATCTTCTCTCCTTTTGTCATAATCTTAATGTCACCAAAGGTATGCTTATGAATATTACCATGGTAATATGACATTCCGAATGTTGTAACGCTATTAAAGTCATCCCAAGTGTCCTCTCTAAGTAAAAAATATTCACCTTCGTTAATTTCTGGGCGATAATTAACATTTTTGCCTACAACTATAAACCTCAACAAAGACTTTCTCAATTCAAGTTCTTCGCCAATATCTTCTGTTAATTCAACTACCAAATATTTAAGATTAACTTTATCCAATTTTAAAATAAGTCCATCTTTTTCTAAATCATTGTTAATGGCGAATAGATGTAATTGTCGTTCAGCTTCGTTTGGTTCCGCGCTAAAAATAATTTCCTCAATAAATTTTTGGAAAACATTATTGTCATTTAGTACATTCAGTTGCTCAATTAGAACTTCTTCAATAGTTATTTTATTTGAATTTAACAGATTTTCAATCTCTTCTTTGGCATTTTGAGAACTTTCCGTTTTAGATGGTAGTATATTTAATTCGCCTAGTTTGTGTATAAAATCGTAT
>SEBM01000060.1 GCA_004296145.1 Flavobacterium sp. | reverse complement strand
AAACGAAACAATACACGATGCTCAAATTTACTGACGGATACAATTGAGTTCTTCACAATTACAAAAGATAAAAACTTTGACTTTTACTAAAACATTCATTTATAGACAGTTATCTAAATTGTAATAATTATCTTATTTACTTTGTCTTATCCTGTTACATTTATGTCCTAAAGTGGAAGAAAAAACTTCCGATTAATTGTTGGTTTGCGAAAATTTAAATTTTAAAAAAAAATGAAAAAATTCGCAAGTTTACTAATGTTTTCGCTTGCTTTCGCAAACGTAAATGCACAAAGCGAGAAAACTGCTTCTGATGGCTATAACAAATGGTCTATCGAAGCTTCCGGAGGGTTTAACAAACCTCAAAGTCCATTCAATAATGGTTATTTTACTTCAACACCAAGTCCGTACACTGTTGATTTAGGATTCCGTTACATGTTGAACAATGAATTCGGTTTAAAAGCAGATGCAGGTTACAATAGTTTTACCAACAAAAACAATTCTGCAGATTTTGACACAAAGTACTACAGATTAGATTTACAAGGTGTAGCTAACCTTGGAAGAATTATGAACTTTGAAACCTGGACTAACACAATTGGTTTATTAGGACATGCCGGTTTTGGTGTTTCAAGATTAGACGGAAGAGACAATGTAAAAGATTACATGGGTAATTTTATTGTTGGTGTTACCGGACAAATTAAATTAACTGACAGAGTGGTCTTGACTGGAGATTTTAGCAGTATTGCTAACTGCTCACAAGACTTGACTTTTGATGGTGCAAGAATTCCGGATTCAAGAGGATTCAACGGAAAACTTTTTACAGGTACAGTAGGTCTTAATGTTTACTTAGGTAAATATGCAAAACATGCTGACTGGACCGTTAGAAGCAGCAATGCTGATGTTAGCGGTTTAGAAGGTAAAATTGCTGATCTTGAAAATCAGGTTAAAACAATCGGTGACAAAAAACCGGTTATTGTAGACAGACCAGTTTCAGCTCCTGCACCAGTAGAGAAAGATTTGATTAAAGAAATGATCAATGATAAATATTTTAGTGTTTATTTTGATTTCAACAAATCAACTCCTGCTCCAACGTCAACTGCAGCTTTAGATGTTGTTTTAACTTACTTAAAAAACAATCCATCTTCATCTCTTGACTTAGTTGGATATGCTGATCAGGTTGGTGGTCAATCAGAATACAATAGAAAATTATCTCTTGCAAGAGCAAACAATGTAAAAACTATCTTAGAAAAAGCTGGTATTGCATCTTCAAGAATTAGTGTTGTTGCAGAAGGAGCAGACACATCTATTGCTAAAGATTCTGCAGAAGCAAGAAGATTAGCAAGAAGAGTTACTTTCAGATTAAAATAATCTACAATTTTTTAATAAAATTAGCCCTAAAGGAATTTCTTTTAGGGCTTTTTTGTGCTTAAAAAACAAGCAAGTTTTTTTATAAAAAATACATTTTATTGATTTCATTGTATTTAGTCTGAATCTGAATTGTTTGTAATCGCAGATTACAGAAGTCTTAATTCCTTAATTTTTTTTAACTTTACAAAAAACTCAAGATTATGTTATCAAAAAATATAGAAGCAGCATTAAACAAGCAAATCAGAATTGAAGCTGAGTCTTCACAAACTTACTTATCAATGGCTTGTTGGGCAGAAGTACACGGATTAGAAGGAATCGCTCAATTTATGTACACACAGTCTGATGAAGAGCGTGCGCACATGCTTAAATTAGTAAAATATGTAAACGAACGTGGTGGACACGCACAAATTACAGATTTGAAAGCTCCAAGAATAACTTATTCAACATTTAAAGAAATGTTTGAAGAGCTTTATAACCACGAACTTTTTGTTTCGAAATCTATCAATGAATTAGTACACATAACTTTTGAAGAAAAAGATTATGCAACACATAATTTCTTACAATGGTATGTTTCTGAACAAATCGAAGAAGAAGCTACAGCTAAATCTATTTTGGATAAAATTAACCTTATCGGTGAAGACAAAGGCGGACTTTACTTGTTCGACCGTGATATTCAGCAATTAACAGTTACTAGTTCAATTGCAATTAATCCAAAATAAAAATAGTTAAAGTTTATTTAGAATACATAAAAATAACTTTAATCATTTATATTTGTCTCAGTTTTATAATTGAGATGAACCGTGAGCAAGAAAGATAAAGTTAAAGACAAGGACAAAAAAAAGGATAAAAAGAAAAAACAAGAAATCCTTGATAAGCTTAAGAAGATTGAAAACTGTAAATCTTCCTGCTGTGAGAAATATAAAAAAAGCGAAAAGAAACGCTGCTCACGCTGTCCTATGTTTGATTTATTAAAAAAAACTGCTTAACAGAATATAGAAAACCCACCGAAATATCCGGTGGGTTTTTATTTATACATTTGTTATTCTCAAGTTAAAAGACTCAGAATTAAAATATGAAGAATCCAACAATACCCAAATCAAGCCTTGATTTTTTACAGCTGTTAAAAATAAACAATAACAAGCCCTGGTTTGAGGAAAATAAAGCAGCTTATCTAAAAGAATTAAATCATATTGAAACTTTTGCAGGTGCTTTGCTGCAGGAATTATCCAAGACTGATGTTTTGGAAACAGCTTCTGGTAAAAAAAGTGTTTATCGCATTTATAGAGATATTCGCTTTTCCAAAGATAAAACACCTTTTAAAACTTTTTGGGGAGGTAGTTATACAAGAGCAACTGCAGCAAGACGCGGCGGTTATTATTTTCACATCGAAAAAGGGAATACTTTTCTTGCCGGTGGCTTTTGGGGACCCAACGCCGCAGATTTAAAACGCATCAGACAAGAATTTGCAAATGATCCGGAAACTTTTCAGGAAATACTAAATTCAGAATCTTTTGTAAACAACTTCGGAAACTTACAAGGCGAACAACTCAAAACAAAACCAAAAGGTTTTGATGTAGATCATCCGGCAATAAACTTACTTCGTTTTAAACAATTTTTGGTCATAAAACGCTTTACTGATGAAGAAGTATTAAGTCCGCTTTTTCTGGAACAAGCTTTGGATGGTTTCAAAAACATGAGACCTTTCTTTGATTATATGAGCGAAGTATTGACGACAGATATAAACGGTGCTTCTGTTTTATAGTTTTTTTAATTTATACTTTATACAAAGTTAAACCCGACAGGTTTTAAAAACCTGTCGGGTTTATTTACTTAATTAAGATTATTTACTCAACAGTAAAATCTCATTAACTACAACTTCGGTAACATATTTTTTTTCTCCGTTTTTGTCGTCGTAACTTCTGTGAGTCAATTTACCTTCTATTGCAACTTCCTTGCCTTTTACAACATACTTTTCGATAATTTCAGCCGTTTTTCCCCAGGCTGTTACGCGGTGCCATTCGGTTTGTTCCACTTTTTCACCTTTATCATTGGTATATCTCTCATTTGTAGCAATCGTTAAATGAGCAAGTTTTTTCCCGTTTTCTAATGTTTTAACTTCCGGATCATTTCCTGCATTCCCGATTAATTGTACTCTGTTTTTCATTGCATTCATGGCGTATAATAATTAAATGTTCGTATAATGAATTCGTTTATCAAATTCGACATGGCAAAGATGCGGGAGCTTTCTAAAAATATACGGTTACAAACTATTTACTTTCGGTTGTAATTACTTGTAAGCGTTTGTAAATGGAAATTCTTTTTTGTATATTTGAGAGAAACCTTACAATATATATGCAAGCACAAATAAATAAAGTCGAATTACGTAATTTGGAATTTGACGATTACAAGCAGTTAAAAAACTCAATGGTCGAATCTTATCCGGAAATGGCCAACTCTTACTGGAGATCGAATGATATCAAAAAATTACTTTCTATTTTTCCCGAAGGTCAGTTTGTGATATTAGTTGACGGTATCGTGGTAGGATCAGCGTTGTCTTTGATTGTCGACGAGAAATTTGTCGACAAAAAACATAATTACAATCAGGTTGTGGGCAATTATACTTTTTCGACCCATAATGCAGACGGAGAAATTTTATACGGAATTGATGTTTTTATTCATCCGCATTATCGCGGTTTACGACTTGGGCGCCGTTTGTACGATGCCAGAAAAGAACTTTGCGAACAACTAAACCTTAAAGCAATTGTATTTGCAGGCAGGATTCCGAATTATGCGCAACATGCAAAAAGAATTACGCCAAGAACTTACATTGATAAAGTAAAACACAAAGAATTACATGATCCCGTGCTTTCATTTCAGTTAAGTAACGATTTTCACGTTTTAAGAATCATCAAAAATTATTTAGAAGGCGACGAAGAATCCAAAGAATTTGCTGTTCTTTTAGAATGGAACAATGTGTATTATGATGATAGTCCATCGCTTATTAATCAAAAAAGTGTTATTCGTTTAGGATTAATTCAATGGCAAATGCGCCAGCTTAATAATATTGAAGCTTTGTTTGAGCAGGCTGAATTTTTTATTGATGTCGTTTCGGGTTACGGTAGTGACTTTGCTTTGTTTCCGGAACTTTTCATTGCGCCATTAATGGCTGACTACAATCATTTATCTGAAGCAGAAGCGATCAGAGAACTGGCCCGTTATTCTGATCCAATCAGGAAACGTTTTCAGGAATTTGCTATTTCCTATAATATCAACATCATTACAGGAAGTATGCCTTATCTGGAAGGTAATAATCTTTACAATGTTGGTTTTTTATGCAAAAGAGACGGAACTTCAGAAATGTATACCAAAATTCATGTTACTCCAAACGAAGTACAGCATTGGGGAATGAAAGGCGGATCTGAATTTAAAACCTTCGATACCGATTGTGGTAAAATCGGAATTCTGATTTGCTATGATGTAGAATTCCCGGAACTTTCGCGAATTATGGCAAATGAAGGTATGAATATCCTGTTCGTTCCTTTTTTGACCGATACTCAAAATGCTTACACCCGAGTTAAACATTGTTCACAAGCGCGAGCGATAGAAAATGAATGTTATGTTGCTATTGCGGGCTGCGTGGGTAATTTGCCAAAAGTGAATAATATGGATATTCAATATGCACAAGCTTCGGTTTTTACGCCTTCTGATTTTGCTTTTCCAAGTAATGGTATAAAAGCAGAAGCAACTCCAAATACCGAAATGACGTTAATTGTTGATGTAGATCTGAATTTGCTTAAACATCTTCACGAACATGGAAGTGTCCGTATCTTAAAAGACAGAAGAAATGACTTGTATGAAGTTAAAAAAATAGAAAAATGAAAACATGCCCTGAATGTTCTGAAAAAATTGTAGGCCGTGAAGACAAGAAGTTCTGTTCAGACAGTTGTAGAAATGCGCATAACAACAAAATAAACAAGGATAGCAATAATTTCATGCGAAATGTAAACAATAAATTACGCAAAAATTACCGTATTTTGTCAGAGCTGAATACAGAAGGAAAATCAAAAGCAACAAGAGAAAAAATGGTCAATAAAGGCTTTGATTTTGATTTTTTTACTAATATTTTGCAGACCAAAACAGGCAACACTTATTACTTTCTGTATGACCAGGGATACCGGTCTTTGGACAATGATTATTTTATGCTTGTGAAAAAAGAAATTTAGTATATTTCGACTATGAAAAAAAATCCTACTTCAATACTAGCTTTTCTATGCGTCATAGCCATTTTAGCTATAATATACGCAACTATGATGCCTCAGTGGGTTTCTAAAAATGAAGAAGCTCTTGCAGAATTTTCTACAGAGAGAGCATTAAGCCAAGTCAGAATCATATCGCAAAAACCCCATTTTGTAGGTTCGACTAATCATGAATTGGTTGCCAATTATCTTAAACTTGAACTTAACCGAATTGGTTTAGAAACTTCTGTTCAGGAAGGTTATACACTCAATGATAAGGGTTTGTTGGTAAAATCCAAAAATATCCTTGCCAGAATTAAAGGTTCAAACAACTCAAAAGCACTTTTGCTTCTTTCTCATTATGACAGTGCTCCACACTCATTTTCGAAAGGTGCAAGTGATGATGCCTCCGGAGTTGCAACAATTCTTGAAGGTGTGCGCGCTTTTTTATATTCGAAACAACCTCACAAAAACGATATTATTATTTTGTTTTCTGATGCCGAAGAATTAGGATTAAACGGCGCAGCTCTTTTTGTCAACAAACATCCGTGGGCAAAAGAAGTAGGTTTGGTTTTAAATTTTGAAGCCAGAGGTTCTGCCGGTCCGAGTTATATGCTGATGGAAACCAACAAAGGGAACGAAGCACTGGTAAAAGAATTTTCTAATGCAAAGACTAAATTTCCGGTTTCAAATTCATTGATGTACAGCATTTATAAAATGCTTCCAAATGATACCGATCTGACTGTTTTTAGAGAACAGGGAAATATTCAGGGATTTAATTTCGCTTTTATTGACGGACATTTTAACTATCATACGCAACAAGACGATATTCAGCATTTAAATAAAACGACACTTACGCATCAGGGATCGTATTTAATGCCTTTGATGAAATATTTTTCGAATATTGATTTAAATAAAACCGCAAGTACAAAAGACAATGTTTATTTTAATGCACCTTTTGGATATTTTATAAGTTATCCTTTTGAATGGGTTGCACCAATGACTTTTATTGCTTTAGGATTATTGGTTGTTTTTTTATTCATCGGAAAAGTAAAACGCGTTATTACTTTTAGAGAAGTCTGCAGAGGATTTGTTCCTTTATTGGGATCTATCATCATTTCGGGATTGGTTACTTTTTTGGGATGGAAGATTATCATGGAAATCTATCCTCAATATTCTGATTTCCTAAACGGTTTCACTTATAACGGACACGCTTATATTGGTGCTTTTGTGACGCTTAGTATTGCAATTTGTTTTGCTTTCTACCATCATTTCTCAGAAGGAAAAATCACGATGAATCATTTCGTTGCGCCTTTATTGCTTTGGATAGTGATCAATGCATATTTGGCAAACAGCTTGACCGGAGCCGGTTTCTTAATTATTCCTGTTTACTTCGGAGTATTTTTATTTGGAATTTTTGTCATTACACAACATTACAGCCTAGGCATCAATTTACTGTTCTGTATTCCGGCATTAGCGATTGTAGCACCTTTTATAGTAATGTTCCCGGTTGGTTTAGGATTAAAAATACTTTTTGGAAGTGCTGTCCTTACTGTTTTACTTTTCGGATTATTACTGCCGATATTTGGAGTATTTTCTAAAAAAGGGATTTGGACAATGTTGTTCTTTGTTGTATCAATTGGCTTTTTCATCTATGCAGGAATACATTCTGATTATGAAAAAGGGAAAGCAAAATCAAACAGTTTGTTGTATGTTTATAATGCTGATAACGATTCAGCAGTATGGACAACATATGACACCAACCTTGATGACTGGACCAAATCCTATTTAGGACAAATGACCCAGAAAGCAGTTGGCTTAAACGGACTTCCAATTGCCAGCAAATACAATTCTACTTTTAGCTATAGTGCCATTGCTCCAAAAGTTGATGTACCAAAACCAACGATTACTTTTATAAAAGACAGTGTTGTTGGCAATAACAGGTATATGAAAATAAAAATCACACCAAACAGAAAAGTAAATCGTTACGACATTTATGCAAATCCAAAAATGACGTTTTACAACTTTAAAGCAAATGGTGTTGAAACTTCGGGACAAAAATCAAATCGCTTAGAACGTGATGACATTAAAATTTTATGTTATTATGTTGTTGGAAATGAACCACTTGTTTTAGATTTTTATATCAATAAATCTTCTATATTTGATATGGATTTAATCGAAAGTTCTTTCGATTTAATGACAAATCCATTATTGAATGTCAAACCAAGAAGCGAATGGATGATGCCAACTCCTTTTGTTTTGAATGATGCGGTATTAATTCAGCAGAAAATAAAAAGATATACACCGCCTGTAAATGCTCCAATTGTTCCTGCTCCTCTAAAAGACAGCACAGTTGTTGCAAAAGACAGTGTAAAACCAGTTCAAAAGGAAGAATAAAAACAATTTTAAATTTAATCTTATGGCGATTAACATTTCTACAATAGTTTTAAATGCATCAAAAGAACAAGTCTGGAATGCATTAACAGAACCTGCGCTTGTAAAACAATGGCAGTACGGAAGTGATTTAATTACCGATTGGAAAGCCGGAAGTGAGATTCGATTTAGAAACGAATGGGAAAATCAGGTTTTTGAACAATGGGGAACTGTTTTAGAAGTTATTCCAAATCAGAAAATTAAATATTCATTGTTTTTTCCAAGACCCGAATTAGAAGACAAGCCAGAGAATTATTTCATAATGAGTTATGTTCTATCAGATGAAAATCAGAAAACAAAACTCGAAATTATTCAGGAAGATAATCGTGCCGGTGCTGTACAGGAAGAACCGCAAGGAGAAGAAAATCCAATTTTACAAGCTTTAAAAGCAGTAGTTGAATCGTAATTTCAAATTCAAAAAAATATATAAAAAAGCAGGCTTTAAATTTAAAGTCTGCTTTTTTCATTAACAGGCACATTCAATTTTTAATCCTGTTTTTATACCTTTTGTTCCTACGGTTGTGTAACCGTCAAACTTCCACCACTCTATTCCGCCAATTAGTTCTTTTACTTTAAAACCTAATTTCGCCATATTCAGTGCGCCTTTAGTGGATGCATTACAACCAATCCCATCACAATAGGTTACATACAAAATTTCTTTGTCAAGATGTTTAGTAGTTTCTGCATTCATTTCGCGATGCGGAATATTAATTGCTGTCGGAATATGTTCTGCCTCAAAACCAAATGCTTTTCTGGCATCAATTACAACCACTTTTTCTCCGTTATTCAAGGCATCAAACAAATCTGAAGCATCCATTTCAAATGCCAGTTTGTTTTCATAATGTTTAATTTGAGTTTCCATCTTAATTAAAGTTTTAATGTTTTGTTTTTCAAAAGTAGAATAACTCTAAATGCGATAAAAACGAAAAGAATTGATGCATTTCATTACTTATTTTCATAGAAAAACCAACATAAAATTTTGTTCCTTTGTATACAAATTCTCTAAAAATGGAAATACGTCATTTACGATTGATAAAAGCAATTGTCGAAGAAGGAAGCATTACCAAAGCAATTGACAAACTTCATCTGACACAATCGGCCTTAAGCCATCAGCTAAAAGAAGCTGAATATCAGTTAGGAACGGCTATTTTTTTGAGAATGAACAAAAAACTGGTTTTGACACAGGCCGGGGAAAAAATCTACCAAACCGCCAACGAAATCTTAGAGAAACTTTCTGAGACTCAAACCCAGATCAAACAAATGGTTTTTGGAGAACATGGCGAAATCAGGATTAGTACAGAATGTTTTTCAAGTTATAGATGGTTGCCTTCTGTTTTGAAACAATTTCATCTTTTGTACCCAAATGTTGAATTAAAAATTGTCACAGAAGCAACACACATTCCGTTACAAAAATTATTAGAAAATGTAATTGATATTGCAATTGTCAGTGATCAGATCAAAGATAACAATATCAAATACATGGAACTTTTTCAGGACGAAGTGGTTATGGCTGTTTCTGAAAACCATGCCTGGGCAAATAAGAAGTATGTAGTAGCCGAAGATTTTGTAAACGAACATTTGATAATTCATTCCCTTCCAATGGAAACAGTTACCATTCATCAGTTTCTTTTGTCGCCGGCAAAAGTAACGCCAAAGAAGATAACTCCCATGCCATTGACAGAAGCTTCGATCGAAATGGTAAAAGCTGATATGGGCGTCACTTCTATGGCAAAATGGGCTTTGTTACCACATTTGAAAAACAATCCTATAAAAGCGATAAAAATTGGCAAAAACGGTTTAAAAATAAAACATTTCATAGCGATTCGGGAGAATCAGGAATATCCGGATTATTTTCATCACTTTATTACCTTTTTACAAACCGAAATTAACCTGCAATGGAATATTCAATAAGAAACTGTGAACCATCTGATTTGCCTAAATTGGTTGTTTTGTGTCAAAAGCATGCTGAATTCGAAAAAGCCAATTTTTCTCCGGAAGGAAAAGAAGAAAATTTGCGAAAAGCATTATTTGCAGAAAACCCAAAATTATATTGTTTGGTGGTTGCTACAAATGAAACAATTGTTGGCTATGTATCTTATACTTTTGATTATTCAACCTGGGATGCAGCCGACTTCATGTACATGGATTGTTTGTTTTTGGAAGAAGAAGCCAGAAGTTTTGGAATTGGAGAAGTCCTGATTGACAAACTAAAAGAAATTGCCGCGGAAAAAAACTGCATCAATATTCAATGGCAAACACCGCAATTCAACGAAAGAGCCATAAAATTCTACAATAGAATTGGAGCAAACGGAAAGGACAAAGTGCGATTTACTTTAGATTTATAAAGCTCAAGTAGAGATTTCCACATTTTTGTCATCCTGAGAAACGAAGGATCTTCGCAAGAAGCTCCACACAGAAAGTCGCCAATCTTTATCGAGTTACCTACGAAGATCCTTCGTTCCTCAGGATGACAATCTTGTGTATAAACTTTGCAACTTTGTACCTTTGCAACTTTGATACTTTAAAAAATGAAACAAATAAGCATATTAGGCTGTGGCTGGCTGGGATTACCTTTAGCGAAAACTTTAATCGAAAAAGGAAATTCGATAAGTGGCTCTACAACTTCAGAAAACAAACTTTCAATTTTTAAGAATCTTGGAATAAATCCTTTTTTGGTTACGCTTGAAAGCGAAAGTGTCTCTGAGAGTATAAACGATTTTCTAGCAGAAAGCGAGATTCTAATTATAGATATTCCGCCGAAATTACGAGGAAATAATGTTGATTCAGAAAAGAAGGTTTTTGTAGAAAAAATCAAAAATCTGATTCCGTTTATAGAAAAATCTATCGTAAAAAAAGTGCTTTTTGTAAGTTCAACTTCGGTTTATGGAAATGAAAACGGAATTATTACAGAAGAAACCAGTCCAAATCCCGATACCGAAAGCGGCAAGCAATTGCTTTTAGCGGAAGCGATTTTACAAAATAATCCAAACTTCGAAACTACCATTCTCCGTTTTGGCGGATTAATTGGCGAAGATCGTCAGCCTGTTAAACATCTTGTTGGAAAAGAAAATCTCGAAAATCCCGATGCGCCTGTAAATCTAATTCATCAAAATGACTGCATCGGCGTAATTCTGGAAATCATTAATCAGTCAAAATGGAATGAAGTTTTTAATGCTGTTGCGCCCTTCCACCCCACTCGCGAAACATATTATCGTCAAAAAGCGATTGATTTAAACTTAGAATTACCAAGATTCAGCAGTGAAAAATCAAATATTAAAAAGACCATTTCAAGTAAAAAAGTGGAAAGCTTTTATAAATTTCAACTACAGAATTATTAAACCATATAAGTTATATAAGTAATTTAAGTTTAAGCAAAATGTTTTTAAATGAACTTATATAACTTATATGGTTCAAAAAATATTTGCGAACTTTGCTTAGATCTTAATCTTTTGCGTTTAACTAAAAACATGGAACAAACAGTTTACATCAACTCTCCTCTCGGAATCACCACAATAATTGGTGATGAAGATGGCATTTCTGCTATTTCGGTGATGAAAGAAGGCGAAGTTTCTGCTGAAATTCCAGAAGTTCTTAAAGATGCTGTTCTCCAGTTGAATGAATATTTTGAAGGCAAAAGAACCGATTTCGATTTAAAACTAAATCCAAAAGGAACCGAATTTCAACAAAAAGTCTGGAAAGCATTACTCGAAATTCCGTATGGAAAAACGGTAAGTTATATGGACCAGACCAAAAAGCTCGGCGATGTAAAAGCAATTCGCGCCGTGGCATCTGCAAATGGTAAAAATCCGCTTTGGATTGTTGTTCCTTGTCATCGCGTTATTGGCACAGATGGTTCACTTACAGGTTATGCCGGAGAAATATGGCGCAAAAAATGGCTTTTGGAACATGAAAATCCTGTTAAGCAGCAGAGTTTGTTTTAAGTTTTGCCACGACCCGAGCAACAGCGAACAGGCGAAGCAATTACAC
>SEBM01000573.1 GCA_004296145.1 Flavobacterium sp. | reverse complement strand
TCAGCAGATAAAGTGCAAATTTTTTATGTCAAATTTTATAGAGAAATATATGAAAAACATCAAGGTAGCCGTTTTGGGCGGTGGTGGAAGAACTGGAAAATATCTTGTAAACCAGTTATTAGTTCAGGGATTCAGCATCAGACTTTTGCTGAGAAAACCTGAAAATTTTAAAATTCAAAATCCGCAAATAGAAATCATCAAAGGAGATGCTATTGATGAAAATTCTATTAATTTATTGCTTGAAGGATGCGATGCCGTAATGAGTACTATTGGACAACGACCAGGAGAACCTATGGTTGCAAGTGCTGCCACAATAAATATTCTAAAAGCAATGAATGTTTATAATATTAAAAGGTATATTTTGTTGGCAGGTTTAAATATTGATACGCCTTTTGATAAGAAAAGCGAAAAGACAATTTTGGCTACAAACTGGATGAAGACTAATTATCCTGAAATTCAGAAAGACCGACAATTTACTTATAATCTTTTGGTTAATAGTGACGTTGACTGGACACAAGTAAGAGTTCCGTTTATAGAATTTACAGATGAAAGCTCTGAACTGTCAGTCAATTTGGAAGATTGTTTTGGAGATAAAATCAGCGCTTTTGATATTGCCGGTTTTATGATTAAAGAGATAGTCAATCCAAAATTTATCAGAAAATCACCTTTTATAAGTACTATTTAAAATCAGATTTTAGAACAGCGGGCGATATCAAGCCCGCTGTTTATTTATATTGATTTCAATTTTTCATAACTTTGCTTTTATGAAATTACCCAAAAACCTTATTCAAAAGCTTGAAATTAGAAAGCAAAATAATTCGTTGAGACAATTGCCAAGTTTTAATAATCTTGTTGATTTTTCGTCAAACGATTATATTGGGTTTTCAAAATCAGAATCTATTTTTAAACTGGCGCATCATTATCTGATAGAAAATGATGTTATTCAAAATGGTGCAACAGGTTCACGATTGATTTCCGGTAATCATGCTCTTTATCAAAACGCGGAACTATTTATTTCGCAATTTCATGAGTCAGAAGCGGCAATAATTTTTAATTCGGGTTACGATGCTAATCTTGGATTTTTTAGCGCTCTTCCGCAGCGAAACGATGTTATTTTGTATGATGAATTAAGTCACGCTTCAATTCGGGACGGGATTTCAATGTCTAATGCTAAATCATACAAATTTGATCACAATGATTTTGAAGATTTAGAGCGACTGATTTTAAAATTTCCTGATACCAATATCTATATTGTTACTGAAACTGTTTTTTCTATGGACGGAGATAGTCCAAATTTAGAAGAGCTTGTTTTATTGTCCGAAAAATATAATTGTTTTCTAGTTGTTGACGAAGCGCATACTTTGGGTGTTTTTGGTGAAAAGGGCGAGGGCCTGATTCAGTATCTGAAACTGCACGACCGTATTTTTGCCAGGATTATGACTTTCGGAAAAGGATTAGGTTGTCATGGTGCAGCAGTTTTAGGAAGTTTAGAACTGAAAGAATATCTGGTAAACTTTGCCAGAAGTTTTATATATACCACAGGTTTGTCTCCACATTCTGTTTCTACAATTCTCACGGCATACCAACATTTAGAAACTGAAAAAGAAAGTATTGAAAAGCTGCGTGAGAACATTATCTTTTTTAACCAGCAAAAGAATTTACTGGGACTCAAACCAATGTTTGTCAGAAGCAAATCAGCAATACAATCTGCCATTATTCCCGGAAATGAAAATGTAAAAAAATTAGCCCAACAATTGCAGGATAAAGGATTTGATGTAAAACCAATATTATCACCAACAGTTCCGGAAGGGCAGGAACGTTTGCGTTTTTGCATTCATAGCTATAATTCAGAAGAAGAAATAAAGACAGTTCTGGAGTTGTTGCGTAACTTTGTATTTTAAAAGGAAGAAAATTTGAATTTAATTAAATGAAATTATTTATAACAGGAATTTCAACAGATGTTGGAAAAACAATTACTTCTGCAATAATTGTTGAAGCTTTAGAAGCAGATTATTGGAAACCCGTTCAGGCTGGCGATTTGGATAATTCGGACAGTCATAAAATCAAATCAAAAATTTCAAATACTAAAACTCAGATTTTTGAGAACAGTTATAAGCTCAATAAACCGGCAAGTCCCCATTTAGCAGCTGAAATTGACGGAATCACGATCGATTTAAAAGAAATAAAAGAGCCAAAAACAGATAATCATTTAGTAATTGAAGGAGCGGGCGGAATTTTTGTTCCGTTAAACGAAACAGATTCTATTATCGATTTGATTCAACCGGATTATAAAGTCATTATTGTATCAAGACATTATTTAGGAAGTATCAATCATACTTTGTTAACGATTGAAGCTATTAAAAATCGCGGTCTTGACGTTCATGGAATTATCTTTAGCGGAAGCGAAAATAAATCAACAGAAAGTTTAATTTTAAATAAAACGGGAATAAAATTGATAGGAAGAATTGACGAAGAACCGTATTTTGATCAAAATGTAATCAGCGAATATGCCGATTTATTTCGTGAAAACCTTTTACAACTTCAATAATAATATCAATAGCAATTTCAAAAATCAATTCCAATTGCAATAGAAATAGCAATTTCAATCTGAAATCTAAAATCAACAATCTGAAATCAACAAAAGATGACTTTATCAGAAAAAGACAGCCAGTATTTATGGCATCCTTATACACA
>SEBM01000059.1 GCA_004296145.1 Flavobacterium sp. | reverse complement strand
CGATACCCAGCAGATCGGCGATTTGAAGGTCCGGCTGCGGCTCTACATCGACCAGGCAAACCAACTAAACAAGAAGATTTACAAAATCATAAACTTCTTCTTTTTCAACCTCTTAATTATGGTAACAGTAATTGGGCTCTTTTACTTTTATGTGTTTCTCTGTATCTGTTTTCCAGAATTCTCCTTTTACGGTTACCTCATCACCTTGTTTCAATACTTTATAGTTTTCAGGCCCTCCAACATTTACAATACTAATTGTAGCAAAATAAACTTCATTTTTATCGGTATTGATTTTTGCCGTGTAACCGTCTTTTCCGAATTCAACAGATTCTACTTTTCCCGAAACCGTGTTTTTATCTTTCATAGAGGCACATGATATTACAAATGTCATTAAAATGATCAACGCTCCTATTCTCTTTAGATTTTTCATAATTATAAGTTTTATTATCTACAAAGCTCGCTAAGATTATGCCAGTTTTGTTACACTTTATTTTAAAAAATTATTATTATTTCTTTTAAACTGAAACACAGCTGCCTGCAATTACTTTTAAGTTTTCTGAGAATTCTTTCCAGACACGAATATAACGAAAGACGCCATTTACAGGCTGACTGTCATAAGTTCCTTTCAGCAAAACCGAAACACTTACAACTGCAGAATCACCAATAATATTAATCAATTGATCTGAAGCTTCCAGTAATTCTATTTTCATTTTTCCCGAGCGATAAGAATTCAAATCAAACTCTTTGGTAATAGTTTGTCCGTCGGGTAGATTAAAAAGCAAATCATCATGAAGCAATTTTTCTAAAAGAGAAATATCTGCATTTTTGATTGCAGTTAAAAGTTCTATCTCAGCATTAATTACATCATTTATATTCATACGAGAGAATTTAAGAATTATTTCTTCTGACTTAAAACTGTTTTAACCATAGCATCTTCTTTCAATATCACATCATAATAATATAATTCGCCATATAATTGTCTGGCAAATTCTGCTGTGATGTATCGATTTACAAGTGACTTGGTTTTGTCTAATTTTAAATCCAGACCTGTCATTAAAATATAGTTTTGGAACTTTTTAAAGTACGCATCAGAGCTTTTCATTTTCACCAAAAACTCATTAAAATGAAGTCCTTTAAAAGCATCACGATTTTTATCCAATTCTTCAAAAACAAAATGCCCGACAATTCCGGTTTGTAGTAAATACGCAACATTTTCATTTCCGTGTTCTGCTTCAATCGGAACAAAAACATCCGGAACGATTCCGCCGCCACCGTAAACGATTTTACCTTTTGGCGTTTTAAATCTCAAAGAATCAGCAACTTTTATGCTGTCTCTGGCATACAATTCACCAGATTTTATACGCTCTTCAGATTCTTTATAATATTCTTCGTTTCCTTTTTTATAAGGTTTCTGAATTGATCTTCCGGTTGGTGTATAATATCTCGCAACGGTTAATCTTACTGCAGACCCATCATTAAAATCCATTTCGCGTTGTACTAATCCTTTTCCAAAAGAACGGCGTCCGACAATAGTTCCGCGGTCATTATCCTGAAGTGCTCCGGCCAGGATTTCACTTGCCGATGCGCTGTTTTCATTAATTAAAACATATACTTTTCCACTTTCAAAACTTCCGCCTGCATTAGCAAAGGTTTTATCTGTTGTACCATTTTTGCTTTTGGTAAAAACGATTAGTTGCCTGTCTTTTAAGAATTCATCTGCAACAGCCACAGCTTCTTCCATATAACCTCCCCCATTATCGCGAAGGTCAATTATTAAAGATTGAATTCCTTGTTTTTGCAATCGGCTTAAACCTGTTTTGAATTCTCTGTATGTTGTTTCTGCAAAGCGGTTAATTTTGATATAACCCGTTTTATTTCCTACAAGAAGAGAAGCATCGACACTTTTGATCGGAATAACATCTCTTTTTACTTTAAACTTAAGATTCTTTTTTTCTGATTTTCTAAAAACAGTCAGTTCAATTTCTGAGCCTTTTATTCCTTTTAACTTCGAAAACAAACTATCTGAAGGCAATCTTCTTCCGAACAATTTTGTTTTTCCTGCAAATAAAATACGGTCTCCTGATTTTAATCCCGCTTTCGCTGAAGGACCGTTTTCGACTGGTTTTATAATAGCAACAGAATCTTTATACATATAAAAATTAATTCCGATTCCAACGAAATCTCCTTTCATACTTTCCGCAACTTCGGCTTGTTCGCTTGGCGGAATATAAACAGAATGCGGATCTAATTTAGATAAAATATTATCGACTGTGAGGTTTACAATCGAATCGGTATTGACGCTGTCAACATATTCGTTATTGATAAAATCAATCAGTTTATTCAGCTTTGTTTTGGAGTAATTTTTAGCCAAAAGCTGATCTTCAACGGGAGCATTCATAAGGCTTCCGAGGATTGTTCCAAGAGCAAAAACTGCTCCTATCAGGATGGGTAAATATTTTGAATTAATTTTCATTTATTCTTCTAAAACCGGAATGTGAACTACTTCGATACCTGCTTTTATTAAAAACTGAATTCCTGAGTCATCACGGTATGCATCCTGATAAACGACTCTTTTTATACCGGACTGATGCACTAATTTACTGCAGTCTTTGCAAGGCGAAAGCGTAATATACAACGTTGCTCCTTCGCAGGATTGTGTTGATCTTGCTACTTTTAAAATTGCATTGGCCTCGGCGTGCAAAACATCCCAACGGGTTAATCCGTCTTCGTCTTCACAGCAATTTTCAAAACCCGAAGGTGTTCCGTTATAACCGTCAGAAATAATCATTCGGTCTTTAACTATAATGGCACCTACTTGTTTACGCTTACAATAAGATAGCAAACTCCATTCTTTGGCAATTCGCAAATACGCCTTATCGTATTTATTTGTTTTATTTAATTCCATTTATTTTATCTGTTCCAAATCGGGCTGTCGATAATCATCGGAATGACAACTCCTACAATAAAAGCTGACATTACAAGTGCCCAGTCGCGTTTTGAAAAACGAAAAACCGTCTGCACAATATATGATATTACCAAAACCACAAAAACAACAATTAACTGTGCTGTTTCAATTCCTAATGCAAATTCTCCCAAAGGTAACAATTTTGACGTTGCGGAACCTCCTAATATAGTCTTGAAATAATTAGAAAATCCAAGTCCGTGTATAATTCCGAAAAACAAGGTTACAAAAAACACTAAATTGAGTCCGTCATTTTTGGTTGCTTTACCTGCTGTAAACAAATGGTATAAGGCGGTAATAAGGATTGTAATGGGAATTAAAAACTCTACAATATTCACTTTTACAGCAATAATTCCGAAAACAGAAAGCACTAAAGCTAATGTATGACCTACTGTAAAAACAGTTACCAAAAGCAAAATACGTTTCCAGTCTTTGAAGGTATACGGAACGGTTAATGCAATCAGAAAAAGAACATGATCGTAGGCATGAATATCTAAAACATGCTTCAATCCTATTTGAAAATAAATCCAAAATTGTGACATAGAAGTACTGGTATTAATTGATTAGGGGTTGTAAACTTACGATTAATTTTGAAAATTAAAGAAAACCCTTTATTAAAACAACGCAGAAAAATAAGTTAAATTTTATGAGAAAATTAAATTTGTTAAATTAAAATAAGATTTATCTTTGCTCGATAAAAACGATTAATTATGTCATTTTCAGAATTATTTGATAACGAATTCAAACAAAGAAATAAAGGTCATTTCTCTGCAATTGTGCGTGTAGCTTTTGCTGACGGAAAAATTAATGATGAAGAGCAAGCCTTTTTAGATAAACTTGCTGCAAGGTTAGAAATTTCAGAAGAAGAATACAAAGAAATTCTTTCTGACCCTTGGAAACATCCAATAAACCCTCCATACTTATATGCACAACGTGTAGAGCGTTTGTATGATTTGGCGAGAATGGTACATATTGACCACCATTTGGGTGACCAACAAGAAGTTATGTTAAAACGTATGGGATTAGCTCTTGGCTTTACTCCAGGAAACGTTGATTATATTGTTTCTAAAGCTTTGTCTCTAATTGACAAGAAAGTTGACTTAGATACTTTCTCTTTCGAAATGGAGAATATGAATAAATAATTTTTAGTTTTCAGTTTGCTGTCACAGTTTACAGTTTAAACGGATTCTAAAAATTGAAACTTAAATTAAATATAAACCCGACAGTTTTTAAACTTGTCGGGTTTGTTCTTTTAGGTTCAGACTGAAAACTGAAATACATTTGAATAAAACCCGACAGGTTTTAAAAAACCTGTCGGGTTAACTATACTGAAAACTGAGACTGAGACTGAAAACTAAACAGTCTCTGCCATAAACTCCTCAGCCTTTTCTACCATATTAAGGCTTCCGCAGAAAAACGGAACTCTTTGATGCAGTTCGGTTGGCTGGATTTCCATGATTCTTCCGAAACCGTCAGTTGCCTTTCCTCCTGCCTGCTCCGCGATAAAAGCCATCGGATTACATTCATATAACAAACGTAATTTTCCTTTTGGTGCTTTTGAACTTGTCGGATATAAATAAATTCCGCCTTTGATCATATTTCGATGAAAATCGGCCACTAAACTTCCGATATATCTTGATGTATACGGTCTGTCTTCTTCTTCACGCTGACAATATTTAATGTAGTTTTTTACTCCCTGCGGAAAATGAACATAGTTACCTTCGTTTACCGAATAAATACTTCCGTTTTCAGGAAATTTCATATTGGGGTGCGAAAGATAAAATGTACCAATTGCAGGATTTAATGTAAAACCATTTACGCCAAAACCAGTTGTATACACTAACATTGTTGATGTTCCGTAAATTACGTAGCCTGCCGCTACCTGATTTACGCCCGGTTGTAAAAAATCCTCGCTTGTTACCGGAGTTCCTATTGGAGTAATTCTTCTGAAAACAGAAAAAATAGTTCCGACAGAAACATTTACATCAATGTTTGATGATCCGTCAAGCGGATCCATTAAGATCACGTACTTATTGTTATGACAGTTGTCGCTCCCCTGAACTGTAATAAAATCGTCGTTTTCTTCTGAAGCAATTCCACAGACAATCTCACGGTTTATTAACGTCTGGATAAATACTTCGTTTGCATACACATCTAATTTTTGCTGGTCTTCTCCCTGGATATTCTGTTCGCCTGCTGCGCCAATAATATCGACAAGTCCTGCCTGGTTTACTTTATAGTTTACGACTTTTGCCGCCAAACGTATAGAGTTGATAATTCGGGAAAGCTCCCCCGACGAATACTGAAATGCTTTTTGGTTCTCAATAATAAACTCTCCCAGTGTTTTATTGCGTTCTTCCATTACTATATCGTTGTAGTTTTATTTTTAAGTCACAAATATCGTTTTTTTTGTGAGAATGGTTTAAAAATTATTTCGTTAGTTTGCTACTATTGTATATTTGATAATCAAACGCAAAAAGTATCGGATAAAAACATGCTTTTTTAGCTAATAAACGCTTAATAATACGAATACATGAATATTAGAAAAGGAAATCCTGAGGACATGAAATCGGTTTTGGGATTAATACAGGAGTTGGCAATATTCGAAAAAGAACCTGAAGCTGTTGTCATTACAGAAGAAGATTTGATACGTGACGGTTTTGGAGAAAAGCCATTATTTCATGTATTTGTTGCCGAAGTTGAAGAAGAGATTGTTGGAATTGCGCTGTACTATTACCGCTATTCTACCTGGAAAGGAAAGACAATTCATCTTGAAGATTTAATTGTAAAAGAAAAAATGCGAGGCACCGGCTTAGGTTCGGCACTTTATGCAGAAATAATGAAACAGGGAAAAAGAGACAATGTAAGAAGAGTTGAATGGAATGTTCTGGACTGGAATACTCCGGCAGTAGAATTCTACAAGAACTCTGGAGCAAGAATTCTAGAAGACTGGCAAGTTGTTCAAATGGATGAAGCAGGCGTTAATGCGTTCTTAGAAAAATTATAAAAAAGGTAGTTCGCCACGACTCGAGCGATAGCGAACAGGCGAAGCAATTTCACGAATCACACTAATTAATTCGTGAAATTAGTGTAATTCGTGGCAAAAAAATAAAACGAAAGATTTCGCCCCAAACTGAAATCTGAAATCTAAAATCTATAAATTAATAATGAGAGTATTTAAATTTGGAGGAGCATCTGTAAAAGATGCAGATGGAATTAAAAACGTATACGACGTTTTACAAAAAGTGGGTTATGAAGATGTGATTTTGGTAGTTTCGGCTATGGGAAAAACGACAAATGCTCTTGAGGTTGTGATCAAAAATTATTTTGATAATCCTGCAGCGCTTACTGCGTCTATTCAGGAAATAAAAAATTACCACAATCAAATCGTATTAGATTTATTTGAGGATGAAAATCATGAAGTTTTTGCTGCTGTAAATTTTCAGTTTTCTGAACTTGAAAATTTTCTTGAGCATAATAAATCACCAAATTACAACTTTGTTTACGATCAGGTTGTGAGTGTTGGAGAATTGATTTCGACTACAATTCTAAGTCATTTTATGAACTTCAAAGGCATTCAGACACAATGGCTGGACGTGCGTAACTTCATAAAAACCGATGCGACTTACAGAGACGCAGAAGTAGACTGGGAAGCTACACAGCAAAATATAAGTACAAATGTTCCAAGAAAAATATTAAATATCACTCAGGGATTTTTGGGCGCTGACGAAAATAATTTCACAACGACTTTAGGTCGTGAAGGTTCAGATTATACGGCGGGAATTTTTGCTTATTGCCTAAATGCCGAAAGTGTTACGATCTGGAAAGATGTTCCGGGAGTGATGAATGCCGATCCGCGTTATTTTGAAAATGCGAGTTTGTTAAACCAGATTTCGTATCGTGAAGCTATCGAATTGGCGTTTTACGGTGCAACGGTAATTCACCCAAAAACATTACAACCTTTACAGAAAAAAGAGATTCCGTTGTATGTGAAATCTTTTATCAACCCGTTATTAAAAGGAACTTGTGTTTCTAAAGGTGTTGATTTAGAACCGCAATATCCTTGTTTTATTGTAAAAAGAGAACAACTTTTGATTTCGCTTTCATCGATTGATTTCTCTTTTATTATGGAAGAAAACATCAGTGAAATTTTTGGATTATTCCACGAATTTAAAATCAAAGTGAATTTAATTCAGAACTCTGCGATCAGTTTTTCTGTTTGTGTGGAAGATAAATTTGGAAATTTCAATGAATTGAATGCTATTCTTTCTAAAAAATTCAAAGTAGATTACAGCGAAAATGTAACATTATATACAATCCGTCATTTTACAGAACAAGCTGCTCATACTGTTGAAGCAAACAAAGCAGTTTTGCTAAAACAAGTAAGCCGCGAAACGATGCAGATTGTTACAAAGGATTTAAATTAGTTTTTTAGGTTAAAAAAAATTAATTCCAAAAAAGGGTTTCATCATCGGTGAAACCCTTTTTTATTTTATCTCGCGCGGCTATTCTCCGTCTGTTCGATTTCTGTTTTCTTATAAGTTGTCTTTTTAGAATTACCAAAACTATAGGTTGCCATAAGTTTAAAGTAGTTTGACGTATACGTTCTGTGATAATAAATTTGGGTTTGTCCCACATTATAATCTCCGGAAACCATAAACTTATGAAAGATATCATTTGCAGTAAAATTTAGTTTTAAAGCATCTTTGAAAAAATTTCTTTCTATACCCAAAGTTACTGTCGAGCGACTGTTATCACTTCCAAGCCCATAACCTCTGTCTCCTAAATACCAGGCAAGAAGCTGAAGTTTAAAAAGTTTTGGAATCGTAAATGTATTATTAGAATACAAATAAAACTGCGGTCTTACAGGACTAAAAACATACGAATAAAAATGATCTACTGATTTGGTCAAATTCATACTTACTGTATTGGTAGAATTCCACCATTTAACCGTAAACGATCTCGAAAGCGAACTAAAAAAAACATGTCCTTCTTCCAGATTTATCGCTTTTAAAACATAACTATTAGGTGTATCTCCCCGTAGTGCCGCTCCCGAAATAGGATCAATTTTATAGGTATATCCAAGTTTAAAATCAAACTTTTTATACATCACACCTATTTCAAAAGCATGCGTTTTTTCGGGAAGCAGATTTGGGTTTCCTTCAATCGTCGTAAACGGATCCTGATAAATAACATACGGATTTAAAGCCTGATATCTTGGTCTGGTTATTCTTGATGCGTATGAAAAGTGTCCTTTTAAATTTTCTGAAATGGAAAAATTCAAGAGCAGATTTGGGAAAAAATTGCTGTATTTTTTCTCAAATTGCTGATTTCCTCTCGCTGTTGTCGCCAGATTATAATTTGTCCATTCGCTGCGAACGCCAAAAGAGACATCAAGCTTTTCGCTAAAAGTTCTTCCGTAGTTAAAATAAAGCGCTTTAATTTTCTCCAGATAACTAAAATCGCTCGAAAGTTCTTCATTTGGTTCAAATCCGGAATTGCTGTTTTCTGAAGTCAAAAAATCTGTTCCCGAATTAACATCGGCATAACTAAATTTTGCTCCTGCATCGAGTTTGTCTTTTTCGCTTATTTTTTTTGAAAAATCTGCCTGAATCGTAAAAATATCCGTAGCATTGCCTACAATATTCTTTAAATATTTTTGAGTTGTTTCCTGATTTACGATTCCGTTTTCTTCAATAAAATCATTTACTTTTCCGTTAAAATCAGAATATTGACCTGCAATAAATAAGGATGAACCTTTTTTGTGTGTAATTAAATTATAATTCAGATTGACAAACTGATTGAGTAAAACATCATTTTTATCAATATCAGTGGCATAAAAACTTCTACTTGTATTATTTGTAATTGCGTTTCGGCTTTCGACAACGCCTCCCAAATCTTCAATATTGCCACTATATGCCAAAGAGAGATAACTTTTCTCTGAAAATGTATATTGCAATCCGAATCCGAAATTAGAATAATTATTAAACTGTCGTTTCCAGTCTGTTGTCAATTCCGATCTCATAAATTCGTCCGGATTTGGTCTTGTTCTGGTCGTGAATAATAATTCTCTGCTTTTTCCTAACTGTAAACCGTAATTACTTATAAAAGATAAATTTCCTTTTGTATAATTAAAGTCAAATAATGTATTGGTACTTGTTCCGGCAAATTCAGAAGTGGTAATTTGTTGTGTTGCGGTTCCTAATAAACCGTTTTCAATTTTTTTTTTGTTACAATATTGATCACTGCTTTTCCTTCGGCATCATATTTTGAAGAAGGATTTGCAATTACTTCAATTTTCAAAATCTGCGAAACAGGAATTGCAGCAAAACGCTCATAATTAATCAATACTCCGTTTAAATAAATAATGGCTTCTCCTTTTCCGAGAACACTAATTTGTCCTTCTGCAACAACAACATTAGGAATTCTGCCCAATAATTCATTTACAGAAGTACTTGTTGCGAGCAAAGTATTGGCAACTCTAACTTCTGTATTTCCGCCTGATGTGTTTTTTAATAATGACGCCTGACTTTTTATAACTACTTCGTTTAGCTGATTGTCATCAAGGTTTTTAATAGTTACAGAATCCTGAGCAGGCAATGTTGTTGTTTTGATGAGCTCACCCTCTTTAACAAAGGATTTATCCGGATTTTTTTTTCCGGATTGTGCTTTTAGTTGTATTGATGAAAAAATCAGGAAATAAATTGAAATGATAACAAAAATTAGAAATCTCATAAATTTTAACGATTAAAGGTTTGACTTGTATTTGAAACAAAAGTCATCTGAAAATCGTTGAATGCGGTAACCGAAACAGAAATCAGGAGTACGGATTTATAAATTTGAACTTTTCTTTTTTGAGCTTCAAAGCTGCAGAGGCTCAGAGGAACAGAGGTTTAACTCGCGAAATATAGTTTTGTATTTTATTTCACGCAGATTTTACAGATCAGAGCAGATTTAATGGATTTATATTAATGATCTGCGCGCATCTGCTTAAATCTTTAAAATCTGCGTGAATAAAAACCCTTGCTATTTTAATTTAAAGCTAAGTCGTTGCCTGAAGTTGATAATTTAGTGGCGTGGTTCCGGTATGTTTTTTAAAAGCTGAAAAGAATGTCGACTTTGAATTAAAACCAACATCATAACCGATAGATTCTAGTGTGAGTTTATCATTTAAAATTATAATTCTGCAGGCTTCGTTAATGCGGAATTCATTCACGAAAGTGGTGAAATTTTTCCCAAGATTGTTATTCAAAAATTGCGATAATTGATGATTTGAAATATTCAGTTCCTGAGATAAATGATGCAAAGTCAGATTCGGATTTCTGTAGAGTTCTTTTTCCTGCATGAGATTTTCAAGCTTTTCAGACAAAACTGCTGCTTCGGCTAAATCTATTTTTTTTCCTGAATACTTCTGAATGTTCAATAGAAATAAATCGTCTGTTTTTTTCCTGTATAAAAGAACACAGACTATCAGATATAAAATAAACGTAAAAGATACCGCGCCGGTAATGCAGGAAATAAACGGAATGCGGATTAATCCTAAAAAGTAAAAACCAAATAGTACAAGATTACCAAACCAAATCATTCCGAACCACATTTCTGCCGGAACCGCTTTTTCTTTCTGATTCATTATTTTTTGAAGAATGCCGATGCTTTCAAAACCTGAAAGAAAAAGATAAGTAAACCATTGAAAGAAAATAGCAGCAACAATATAATCATTCCATAAAACAGGATAATTTTTATATGGAAATAAAACTCCAAAAGTTCCTATAACAAGAAACCAAATTGCAATGTTCCATTTCCATGCTTTCGGAATTCTGTTTATTTCTTCAATTCCAGATTTTATAAAATAATATAAAAATGGACCAATTAACAAACAAGCCGAAAGTCCGATTTGAAGATACGTTTTGGGCAAAGCATTATTAAAATACACAAAAACTGTAACCGCAATTCTAATGCTTAAAGCCAAAAGTAAGGCCGCTAAAAAGTAATTGGTGAGGTATTTTTTTCTGGTAAAAAAGAAAAAATAGACACTCAGGATTATTCCGTTAAAGGCCCCCAGAGCACCAAAGAAGAATAATATTTCTTTACCAATATTCATAACCTAAGTTTGTAAAGCCTGAAGTTGATAATTTAACGGAGTCGTTCCCGTATGTTTTTTAAAAGCCGCGAAAAATGTTGATTTGGAATTAAAACCAACATCATAACCAATTGATTCTAATGTAAGTTTGTCATTAGACAATATAACTTTACACGCCTCATTAATTCTAAATTCATTTATAAAACTGGTAAAATTCTTTCCGATATTATTATTGAGAAACTGTGATAATTGATGGCTTGAAATATTAAGTTCTTTTGACAAATCCTGCAAATTCAGGTTCGGGTTTTTATAAAGTTCTTTTTCAGTCATAATATTTTCCAGCTTTTCGAATAAAATTACAGCTTCAGAATCGTCCAGTTTTTTGCCCGAAGGTTTCTGTCCGTTTAATAAAAACAAATCGTCTGTTTTCTTTCGGTATAAAAGAATTGAAATAATCAGATAGAGAATAAAAGAAAAAACAACCGCACCGCTTATGTACATGAAAGCGGGAAATCTCAATAAAGAAAGTGCATAAAACAGGAAAAGCAGAAAGTTACCCAGAAAAAGAGTTCCGAACCAGGTTTCGGCTGGCGTTGCTTTTTGTTTTCTGCTGAATATTTTCATCAGCACTTTTCTAAGGGTAAAACCTGAAAAAAGGATATAAACGAACCATTGCAAATAAATGATTTTTATGAAATAAACGTTCCAAAGTTTTGGATATCCTTCATACGGAAAAGCAATTCCAACACCAAGAATAAGAATTCCCAAAGAAATCAATATCCATTTCCATGATTTTGGAAGTATGTTGATTTCGTCTGCAGCCGATTTTATAAAGTAATACAAACATGGGCCAATAAAAAAACAAGCCGTGAGACCAAACTGCAAATACATTCTTGGCAAACCCGGATGAAAATAAACAAAAACAGATTTACCGATCCTGATACTCAAAGCAAACAAAAGTGCGCCGAGGAAATAATTGGTCAGGTATTTTCTCTTTGTAAAAAAGAAGAAATAAACTCCAAGAATAATTCCGTTGAAGGCTCCTAAAGCACTAAAAA
>SEBM01000572.1 GCA_004296145.1 Flavobacterium sp. | reverse complement strand
ATTTCAATTATCGCAAGAATCAAATAAGTTTACTACATTGGATAATACCGTTTTTTTTGATAAAGCACCGATTAATGAAATAAGATTTGAAAATAAATTGATTGTCTTTAATAGTTTTGATGGTCTGGAAAAATATGGAAAAGTTATAATGCTTAAGAGGAAATAAAATTCACAAAACTTTTAAAAAAACCATTCGTTTTCGCGAATGGTTTTTTAGTTTTTATATAATTCTAATTACTCGCTGTAACCAGGATTTTGAGTAATTAGTTTATTAGCATCCATTTCTGCTATCGGAATTGGGAATACCAAAACATCAGCATCAAAAGGAAGTAATAATGGATCTCCTTCACTGTCTGTAGTTGTAATTGTTTGTTTTGTTCTTTTGATATCGTGAATTAAAAAACCTTCCATTGCTAATTCTAATTGGCGTTCTAATAAAATATCGTCCAATGTAACGGTAGCAAAGTTTGAAGCTTTTGCTCTTGTTCTGATGATGTTGATATCATCAACCGGAGCATTTCCTATTGCGGTTCCTGCTCTAAAATTAGCTTCGGCTCTTATCAGGTACATTTCCGCCAGACGGATAATGCCAACATCTGCAAATTGATTGGTATATTTTAATGTCAATAATCTGTCATTGGCCGGATTCACATAATTAAAAGTTCCTCTTTCATCATTTGGATCTGTAAATTTATCTAAGTAAGCCTGACGAATTAAAAAATCTCCTCCGCGTCCTCCGTCATCTTCTGCAGCATAAAAAGTAACAGCGTCATTAACACCAGTTTGTGTTGTAATCTGGATCGCAAAAACGTCTTCAATCTGATCGGTATCATGATTAAAAGCATCTGCATATTTGCCAGATAAGGCGTGACCACTATTTTCGATCACATCATTTGCGGCATCGCGGGCTGCAGGATAATTTCCTTGTTGTAAATACACTCTGGCTAACAATGCTTTTGCTGCATATTTGTCTGCGTAAAAACCATTTTCTTCAGGAAGATTTGTGTACGCCAGATTCAGCCCATCAATAATAACTTTGTATACTTCGTCAACAGTACTTCTTTCTTTAGAAAGATCGACACTAAAATCATAAATGGCATTTGGTCTGATTACGACTCCCAATTGTGTATTGGCCTGACCACTTTGGTAAGGTTTAGCAAAAAGGCGAACTAAATCAAAATAAGCTAGCGATCGCAAGAAGTTGGCTTCGCCAATCATTACGGCCTGTCTGTCCGGATCTTGTACTCGGCCGATATTTTCGATTACCGTATTTGACGCATTTACAATTTCATAAAGTCGTGCATATGTTCCTCTGATAATGACATTATTAGAAAACATCGTTTTGATATACATTTGCTCTAATTCGTCAAAACTACCGCGCCATCTAAAATCTGTTGTTGCCGTTACACCAGTCACGCCCAAAAGATCTGCATAAAGTAAAATTCTTCCTCCGTAGGCATTTCCGTTAGCCGCCAGTGAGTATGTTCCTGTAAGTACATTGGTAACTCCGGTTTCTGTACTTAATGTGGTATCACCATCTTGTGTTTGTTTTGGATCAAGATTCAGTTCTTCTTCACAACCAGAAAAAAACAGTGCGAAAAATATCAGTATAATAAATTTATGTGCTTTCATTTTGTCTGTTTTTAAAAATTAATATTTATTCCCAATGCCATTGTTCTTGCCGGAGGAGCAGAATAAAAATCCTCTCCGATACCGAAACCGCCTCCTGCATCGTCTCTTCTGGCTTCAGGATCAAAACCTTTGTAATTGGTAAATGTCAGTAAATTTACACCTGTAAAATAAACTCTCACGCTGCTCATTCCGGTTTCACCCAAAGCTTGTTTTGGTAATGTGTACCCTAATGTAAGGTTTCTCAAACGGACAAAATCTGATTTATCCAGATAGCGTGTAGATTCCTGTGTACCATTTGATCCTTGAAATCTGGCTTGTGGCACATTGGTAATATCACCGTCTTTTTGCCAGCGATTTAGCTGATCTGCGGTCTGATTATCAAAATAATCTCCTGCAGAAGACTGATACGTTCCTGCTGAATTATAAATGCTGGCTCCCCATTCGCCCTGAAAAGTAAAGGTAAAATCAAAACCTTTGTAAGTAATTGTATTGGTTAAACCAGACATTAAAGTTGGAAAAGGATTTCCAACAATAGTTCTTTTTGCTTCTGAATATTCACTTGTTGCGCTTCTATCAATTGTACCATCAGGATTTGTAGTGTTTTTAATAAAAAGAGCATTTCCGTTTTTAGGATCAACTCCGGCATATTCAACTAAATAAAAAGACGAAATGTATTCTCCAACCCTGTTAATAGTATAAGAACCTGTGGCAACAACATCGGCATTGTCATTTGGTAACGATTTGATTTTTGATTGGTTCGTTGTCAGGTTAAAACTTGTATTCCATTTAAAGTTTTCAGTATCAATGTTTTTTGTATTTAAAGTAAATTCAAAACCATTGCTTCTGATTTTTCCAATGTTTTTATTAACTGTAGCAGCTCCTGAACTGATCGGAAGCGGAACTTCAAATAATAATCCATCCGTATCTTTTTGGTAATAATCGGCTTCTAAAGTGATTCTGTTTAAGAATCCGATTTCTAGACCAAAATCAGACTGAGTTGATTTTTCCCAGGTTAAATCATTATTTCCTGCCTGATAAAAAGTCAGACCTGATTTTAAATTATAAGGATTTGGCTGGTAT
>SEBM01000571.1 GCA_004296145.1 Flavobacterium sp. | reverse complement strand
GGTTATTGCTTTCAAAAAAATGATGATTTAAAATCTTATGGATTAAATGTTTCCTATTTAAAAGATAAAAATCATAATCTTTCTGTAAACCAAGCTCTTAAATTACCTTTTACAAATTACAACTCTGATATATTTAATTTTGGAATTGATCAATCTACTTATTGGATAAAACTTACTGCAAAAAAAAATATCAAAAAACAAAATTTAGTTCTTTGGATTGATCAATCGAGATTATTAGAATCTTACCTCTTAATTAAGAATCAAAATTCGCAAATTAACTTTATACCAACCTTCAATCCATTTTCATCATCAAAATCTGATTACACACAAGGAAAAGTTTACAAACTCCCTAACGCCATAAATATTGGCGATATTATTTTATTAAAACTACGCAGTAAGGAAGTTTTTTTAGCCCCAGTAAGTATAATTGATGAAAGAACATTAATTGAATCATTTTCAATAAGAGGAATAGTTTTTGGCTTTTACTCTGGCATCATGTCTATCATGTTTGTATATAACTTATTTTTATACATCATTATTAGAGATAGAAGTTACTTATTTTACATTTTTTATATATTTTTTACTTGGTCTACCCAAGTTTCTATACAAGGTTATTCGTCTAGATATTTTTGGGAGCAGTTTTCTTTTATTGATGATTATTCAATCATATTGTTTTCAAATCTGGCACTCTTATTTGCCAGTTTATTTACAATTTCCTTCTTAAATACCAAAGCATTCTCCAAAACAGCTCATAATCTTATTACGGTATTATGCTGGTTAACAATAATTAATATCGTTATACTATTTGTGTTTGGCAAAAACATTTCCTTTCTTATCATGCAAATTTTAACGGTAAGCGGAACTATTTTGGCTTTGTCTGCCGCAAACTTTGTTTACTTTAAAAAGCATTTTAAACCAGCGGGCTATTACTTAGTAGCTTGGTCTATATTATTACTTGGGGCTATTTTGTTTATCCTCAAAGATTATGATATTATCCCATATAATAACTTCACCATTTATTTGTTGCAAATAGCTTCGGCGGTAGAAGTTACCCTACTTTCTTTCGCTCTGGCAGATAAAATTAATTTCTTTAAAAAGGAAAATGAAGTTGCGCAAGTGCAAGCTTTAAATGCATCATTAGAAAATCAAAAATTAATTAGAGAACAAAATATTGTTTTAGAGCAGAAAGTAAAAGAACGTACAGAAGAGTTAGAAACCACAAATTCTACCCTAAATATTACTTTAACTAATTTAAAAGATACACAATCTCAATTAGTAGACTCCGAAAAAATGGCTGCTTTAGGTCAGTTAACGGCAGGTATTGCGCATGAAATTAATAACCCAATTAACTTCGTTACTTCTAATATTAAACCTTTAGAACTTGACATTAATGATTTGAAAGAAATTATTTCTCGCTACGAAGAAATTGATTTTGATGGTGATGTAAAAGCTCAAATTGAAGAAATTGAAGGGTTTAAAAAACAGATTGATTTAGGGTTTGTTAACAATGAAATATCTTCATTGCTCTCTGGCATTAGCGAAGGAGCAAAAAGAACTGCAGAAATTATTAGAAGTCTGAGGAATTTTAGCAGAGTTGATGAAACAGACATGAAACCTATCGACTTGAATGAAGGTCTTCACTCTACACTTGTTTTGGTAAAAAATAGTATGCCCGATAACTTAACCGTTATTAAAGATTTAGGTAATCTTCCAAAAGTAGAGTGCCAACCTGGTAAAATAAATCAAGTTTTTATGAATTTGGTTTCAAATGCTATTCAAGCTATTAAGACAAAGAGCGATCAAAAAGAGGAAGAATTTTTAACCATTAAAAGTTGGTATATAGATCAACAAGTTAAAATTAGTATTAAAGATACAGGTACTGGGATGAGTGAAGAAACTAAACATAGAATTTTTGAACCATTTTTTACAACAAAAGATATAGGTGAAGGAACCGGATTAGGTTTATCTATTGTATTTAGTATTATAGAAAAACACAAAGGACACATTGAAGTTAATTCAAAAATTGGTGATGGTACAGAATTTATTATTACCTTGAATGTTAATCCAAACTAATTCATTTTTATGAAAAATAGCAGTGTAAGAGTTTTGTACATAGACGATGAGGAAAATAACCTTCACGCTTTTAAAGCAGGTTTTAGACGTCAATATGAGATTTACACAGCTAACTCTGCTGCAGAGGGTTTAAAACTACTTCAAAGCATTGAAATACACGTAATTATAGCCGATCAGAAAATGCCTAATACAACTGGCGTTGAATTTTTTCAAAGCATATCAGAAACTTACCCTGACCCTTGTAAAATTTTGTTAACTGGTTATACAGATATTGAGGCCCTAACAAATGCAATTAACCACGGTGATGTTTACAGGTATATCCAAAAACCTTGGCAAGATTTAGATTTAAGTAATACGATAAAAAATGCTTACGATGCCTATAAAGCTAAAGTTGATTTAAGAAATAAAATTGCTGAATTAGAAAAAACAAATGATGAATTAAATAGGTTCATTTATAGTATTTCTCATGAGCTAAGAGCTCCTTTAGTTTCGGTTATAGGTATTGTAGAGTTGGTAAAAATGGAAGGCTTATTTAACTCCAGCGGAGAATATTGGCCTTTAATAGAAATATGTTCTAATAAGTTAGATTATTATATTCAAAAAACACTTCAATATTATAAGAATAACAAAAATGTAGCCGATCATATAC
>SEBM01000058.1 GCA_004296145.1 Flavobacterium sp. | reverse complement strand
ATATTAAAGTATGAAAACAATCAAAAATCAGTGTTAAAATTGTAATCTAATTCTTATTTTTATATTAAATTTGCTTAAAATTAATATAAATTTCATTTTTTTTGGGTCAGAATATGACTGTTTTTATCTGTTTTTGAAAGACATTTAGAACTTGGGTATCTACTGTTAATACTGGGCTTAAAGCAAAATTTGTAAGTTATGTTAAATTGTTAAAGTGCTGAATTACAGCATATTTTTATAATTCTTATCTTTGCACCGTAGAAATTTCAAAAAGGTGACAGCGTTTTGAAGAAAAACAATTTATGATAAAGAAATGGTACTTTTACTCGAGTTTGATCGTTATTATTACATTTTTGAGCCTGGGTTTTAAACCCTTTAATCTAAAAACCAAACCGTGGTTTTTAATAGAAAAAACAGATGGATCTGAATACTTACTTCCATCTCAGGAAAAGGATGATTATCCTAACACTAATTTAAATATCCCATACACCGGAAATCATTTAATCGGTTTTAAAGAAGCAGTTGCTTTTAAAGAATCTCAGGGAAAATACAGATTAGTAAATTCCTTAGGTTACATGGGTAAATATCAATTTGGTTCTAAAGCATTGAGAGCAATTGGTATTCAAAACGACAAAGCCTTCTTAAAAGATCCTGCATTACAAGAAAAAGCTTTCATTGCGTTATTATCTAAAAACAAATGGATATTGCGTTATGAGATTCAAAAGTATGAAGGGAAAATTATTGATGGAATTGAAATTACAGAATCCGGAATTTTAGCTGCTGCACATCTTGGTGGAGCCGGATCAGTAAAAAACTTCTTTAAAAACAAAGGAAACAGACATTTTAGAGACGCTTACGGTACTTCGTTAAAAAGTTACCTGAGAGCATTTGGAGGTTATGATCTTTCTTATATTGAAGCAGATAGTAATGCTACAATAAACAAAGTGTAAAACTAAAAAGAAAAACCTGCTGTTACAGCAGGTTTTCTTTTTATATAAAATTTATTCTATTCAATTAGAATATCAAGAATTTTAATAGCAGCTTCGCTGATTTTTGTACCGGGGCCAAAAACGGCAACCGCGCCGGCATCAAATAAATATTGATAGTCCTGTGCCGGAATTACACCTCCAACAATAACCATAATATCTTCACGGCCATGTTTTTTAAGTTCATCAATTACCTGAGGAACTAGTGTTTTATGCCCTGCAGCCAAAGAGGAAACACCTAATATATGTACATCATTTTCAACAGCTTGTTTGGCGGCTTCGGCAGGTGTTTGAAAAAGCGGACCTATATCCACATCAAAACCGACATCTGCATACCCTGTTGCTACCACTTTTGCGCCACGATCGTGACCGTCCTGACCCATTTTGGCTATCATAATTCTCGGACGTCGCCCTTCCTGTTTTGCAAATGTATTGGCTAATTGTTTAGCCTTTTCAAAACTTTCGTCGTTTTTTATTGCTGCACTATACACACCGCTAAAGGATTTAATTTGTGCTTTGAATCTTCCGAAAATACTTTCTAGTGCATCACTGATTTCGCCTAAAGTTGCCCTGTTTCTTGCAGCTTCAACAGCAATTTCAAGTAAGTTACCTTGTCCGGTTTTAGCACAAACGATTAATTTTTCAAGTGATTGATTTACTTTTTCAGTATTTCTTTTTTCTTTTATTTCTTCAAGTCGCTCTATTTGTTGTTTACGAACCATTTGGTTATCAACATCCAAAATATGCAACGGATCTTCTTTTTCTAATCTAAATTTATTGACACCAACAATAATATCCTGACCACTGTCAATTCTGGCTTGTTTTCTGGCAGCAGCTTCTTCGATTCTGAGTTTCGGAATTCCGGCTTCGATCGCTTTTGTCATTCCGCCTAATTCTTCTACTTCTTCAATCAGTTTCCAGGTGCTTTCTACAATTTCATTTGTCAGACTTTCAACATAGTAACTTCCTGCCCAAGGATCAACTGTTTTGGTTATTTTAGTTTCCTCTTGTAAAAAAATCTGAGTATTTCTCGCAATCCTTGCAGAGAAGTCAGTTGGCAAAGCAATCGCTTCGTCTAATGCGTTGGTGTGTAAAGACTGTGTTCCACCAAATGCTGCAGCGGTTGCTTCAATACAAGTACGTGCAACATTATTAAAGGGATCTTGCTCCGTTAAACTCCAACCACTTGTTTGACAATGTGTTCTTAAAGCTAATGACTTATCACTTTTCGGATTAAATTGCTGTATCAGTTTTGCCCAAATCATTCTTCCTGCTCTCATTTTGGCAATTTCCATAAAATGATTCATTCCGATTGCCCAGAAAAAAGAGAGGCGCGGCGCAAATTCATCAATAGTCATTCCTGTCGAAAGACCGGTTCTGATATATTCTAAACCATCTGCTAAAGTATAAGCTAATTCAATATCTGCTGTCGCTCCGGCTTCTTGCATATGATATCCTGAAATAGAGATCGAATTGAATTTTGGCATTTTTTTGCTCGTAAATTCAAAAATATCAGCAATAATCTTCATAGAAGGAGTTGGCGGATAAATATAGGTATTACGAACCATGAATTCTTTTAAAATATCATTCTGTATTGTTCCTGAAAGTTTTTCAATCGCAACGCCTTGTTCTTCAGCGGCAACAATATAAAAGGCCATAATGGGTAAAACAGCACCGTTCATGGTCATAGAAACAGACATTTCATCAAGTGGAATCTGATCAAAAAGGACTTTCATATCTTCGACAGAATCAATCGCAACTCCCGCTTTACCAACATCGCCCACAACACGTTCGTGATCAGAATCGTAACCGCGATGCGTAGGTAAATCAAAAGCTATTGATAATCCTTTTTGTCCTGCAGCAAGATTTCTTCTGTAAAAAGCGTTACTCTCTTCTGCAGTAGAAAACCCTGCATATTGACGAATGGTCCACGGACGTCTCACGTACATTGTAGCGTAAGGACCACGAAGATTTGGGGCATATCCGGCTCCAAAGTCAAGAAATTCTAAGTTATCAAGATCTTTTTCAGAATATGTTTGTTTCAGTTCGATTCCTTCAGCAGTAATAAAATTGTCAGTCGGCAATTGATTTTTTTGATCAACTTCTAACTTCTCACTTTTGGCTTCTAACTTTATATGTTTAAGGTCTTTTCTTATCATGGAAATACTCTTTTGAGTAGTTTATTAATTACTTTAAAAATGATTATTCTAATTCAAGACGTTCCTGCTCTATTTTTTCAGCTAATCTTTTTTCAATTATGGGTGTAATTAATGTTTTTCTTGGTTTTATTTTTACAAAAGGAAACAATTCTAAATCATGTTTCATTTTATCTTCTTTGTTTGGATATTTGTTTGTTCCTAATAAAACTTCTTTTTTAGAATCAAACAATTCCTGCTCTTTATTAGCACTTTCCTGAATTTTCTTTTTGATTGTTCCGTCGTTTAAAAGTTTCAGAAAACCACCATTTGATTCAATATCCTTAAATAATGTCAGACTTTTTTCTGCCAGTTGCATTGTTAGGTTTTCAATATAATAACTTCCGTCAGCGGGATTATTTACTTTGTCAAAATAACTTTCATGTTTTAAAACCAATAATTGATTTCTCGCAATTCGGTCACCAAATTCATTGTCTTTGTGATACAAAGAATCATAAGGTAAATTGGCAACTGCATCTGCGCCACCAAGAATTGCTGACATAGATTCGGTAGTGGTACGAAGCATATTTACATTGTAATCGTAAATAGTTTTGTTTCGTTTGGTTGGTGTAACCAATAAATGACATTCTAAGTCAGGATTATATTCAGCAGCGATTAATTTAAAAAGCATTCGCAAAGCACGAAGTTTAGCGATTTCAAAAAAATAATTTGTTCCAACCGAAACTTCAAAGACAATTTGTTTTGGAATTTCAGGCAAACGATTTAAATATTCATTTGCATGAGCTAAACTATAAGCGATTTGTTGCGTGATATTTGCACCTGCATTTTGGTATAAACCTAAATCTATACTTAATAATGACAGGTTTGTAGTTGATTTTGAAATAAATTCAAGAGTTTCAAAATTATTTTTATCTGATGTTGTAAACCAGTTTCCTTCTCTGGCAAAATGACCAATAGGATCTAAATTGCAATAAAAAGTACTTTTCTTTTGTATTGAAATTGTGTCTAATAGTTTTACGAAATCGATTGAGAGAAATTTCAAATTAAAGTAAACGATTCTGTTCTCTAAAGGAAGATTTTCTAATAATTTCTGAACGTCAGTTTTTTCGTTTTCAATAGTAAAACGAAGACTTTCTGCGCCTCTTTCAATAGTATTAAGAGCTCTCTGAATAGATTTTTCGATGTCATAAACAAAAATGTTCTGACAGATTTTAAAATCTGCAGCTTTAGTTTCTACATCAGCAGCTTTAGAGAATTCATCTCTGTGATAAAAAGGTTTTACCTGAATATCTTCAGGAGAATTCCAGATTACAGTTTCATTATAATCAGCTCCATCCAATTCAAACTGAATTTTTTGTTTCCATTGTTTGGATGAAACCGGGTTAAAATCGTCGAATAGGGTAGTAGACATTTGTTGCTTTTTTCTGTTTATTCTTTTGTGTCTTCGATGGTATCTCCTTCAAATTTAATGATGTATATGTCTTCGCTGTCTTTTTTCATAAAGTACTTTTCACGGGCATATTTTTCAATTTGTTCAGGATTTTTAAGCTGTTTAATCTGTTCCTGATCTTTTTTGATTTCTTCCTGATAATATGTTTTATTATCCTGAAGTTCATTGATCTGGTTGTCTAAAAAACGATGATCAAAATAAGAATAATTGTCTAAAAATAACATCCACACTACAAAAAACAGCAAAACCCAGACATATTTATTGCCAAGGAATTTAAACCAGGATTTGTTTTTGTATGGATTTGTTATCTTAAATTTCATAATGCACAATTATATCTTTTATAACGGATTCGTTTTTTAGCCCTGGTAGAGCGGGTATCCTTTTTATGGTCTCGTTTCTTAACGAGGCCATAAAAAGATAAAGGCGAAAACGGGAACAGCTCCTAATTTTTATGGACTAAATTTACAATAAAAATTATGAAATTCTCTGATTAATTACGGCGCGAACAACATCGATAGCAACTGTATTGTATTTGTCATTCGGGATTATAATATCGGCAAAAGCTTTTGAAGGCTCTATAAATTGCTCATGCATAGGTTTTAACGTGTTTTGGTAACGGTTTAAAACCTCGTCGATATCACGTCCGCGTTCTGAAATATCTCTTTTTAAACGACGAATTAATCTTTCGTCAGAATCGGCGTGAACAAAGATTTTAATATCAAAAAGTTCACGTAACTCCGGATTTGTCAAAATTAAAATCCCTTCAACAATCATCACTTTTCTTGGATGTGTCGAAACAGTATCATCAGTTCTGTTATGTTGTATAAAAGAATAAACAGGCTGATCAATTGTTTCTCCGGCTTTTAATGCTTTTAAATGTTTTACCAACAATTCAAAATCAATAGCACGCGGGTGATCAAAATTAATTAATGCTCTTTCGTCAAATGACAAATTATGGGTTTCCTTATAGTACGAATCCTGAGAAATTACGCCAACTTCCGTATCTGGTAATTCATTCATGATTTGGTGTACTACCGTTGTTTTTCCACTTCCTGTTCCTCCTGCAAGTCCTATAATGAGCATAAAATTTTTGTTTGATATTTGTTTGGCAAAAATAATAATTTAAGTGGATTGCTAAACATGTAATGTAATTTAACCATATAAGTAATGTAAGTAAATATTAGCCCCAAAATATTTATATAAATGAATACTTAACTGAACTTATATCACTTATATGGTGAAAATAATAAAAAAAATCCCGAAAGCAATACCTTCGGGATTTAGTGCAATCAGTATAGTTTTATAAAATATTCTGAATTTAGTAAGCACATTAATTATTTATTCTTTTTTGCTTTAATCATCATTTCAAGCTGATCCCAAAGTTCTTCCGGAATAGCTTCTAATAAATTAAACTGGCCGGCACCTTTTAGCCATTCACCGCCATCAATCGTAATTACATCTCCGTTTACATAAGCAGAAAAGTCAGAAACAAGATATGCTGCCAGATTGGCCAATTCCTGATGATCGCCTACACGTTTCAAAGGAACTTTTTTAGCCATATCAAATTTTTCAGCTAAATCTCCCGGCAATAATCTGTCCCATGCACCTTTTGTAGGGAACGGACCCGGAGCAATTGCATTCGAACGGATTCCGTATTTTGCCCATTCTACAGCAAGACTTCTGGTCATGGCCAAAACTCCTGCTTTAGCCGTGGCACTTGGCACCACATAAGCAGAACCGGTCCAGGCATAAGTTGTTACAATATTTAAAATCGTTGCCGATGTTTGTTTGCTGTCAATCCAGTGTTTTCCAAAAGCTAGTGTACAGTTTTTAGAACCTTTAAGTACGATGTCTATCACAGTATCAAATGCATTTGCAGATAATCTTTCTGTTGGAGAAATAAAATTTCCGGCAGCATTGTTCAAAAGAACATCTACTTTTCCAAAAACTTTCAAAGTTTCCTGAAGCATGTTTTCTACTTCTTCATAATGACGAACGTCACATTGAAGCGGTAAACATTTTCCTCCGGTTTCACTTTCCAGTTCGGTTGCAGTAGTTTTAAGCTTGTCTAAATCTCTTGAAGTGATCGCTACCTGAGCTCCTAATTCTAAGAAATATTTGGTCATAGCTTTTCCTAAACCACTTCCGCCGCCTGTAACTACAATGACTTTTCCTTTTAAAGCGTCGTCACGTAACATTTTATCTGTATAGCTCATACTTTTCTTTTTTTACAATATTAATTAAAAAAATAGGATGCACGCATAATATTGTTATAAAATTTTGGTAAACTTTAAATTTCACATAATTTTTTCGCAGCAGATTCTAAAGTAAAATTGTCTTTGGCAAAACAAAAACGGATTAATTTCTGGTCTTTATGATCAGAATAAAAAGTAGAAATAGGAATTGCAGCAACGCCGTGATCAGTAATTAATTTTTTGCAGAAAGTGACATCATCTTCATTAGAAATATTGGCATAAGAAGCAACCTGAAAATAAGTTCCTTCGCATGGTTTTAATTCGAAACGGCTATTTTGGAGGAGTTTCTGAAAATAATCTCTTTTTTCCTGATAGAATTTCCCAAGTAAATTGACATCAACAACATCTAAATATTCGCTGATGGCAAATTGAGAAATACTATTTACGCTAAAAACCAAAAACTGATGCACTTTTTTGATTTCTTTCATTAAGTGTTCCGGAGCAATCGTGTAACCAATTTTCCAGCCTGTAATATGAAATGATTTTCCGAATGAAGAAACCATGACACAGCGGTCTAAAAGAAAACCTTTTGTGTGTGCCGAAATATGTTTTTCTTCAAAAGTGATATATTCATAAACTTCATCAGACAAAACAATAATATCAGGATATTTCTCGAGTAGATTTTTTAACTGAATAAAATCATTTTCGGTTAAAATTTTTCCTGTTGGATTATGCGGATTATTAATAATGATAAGCTTGCTTTTTGAAGAACAGGCTTTTTCTATGGTTTCCCAATTTGGGGTGTAATCATCGTTTAAGGCTACGCGAACTGGTTTTGCATTGCAAAGTAAAACAGGCGATTCATAAGAATCGTAACTCGGATCCAGAATGATAACTTCGTCTCCGGTTTTTACTAAAGCAAGAATTGTGGTGAAAATTCCCTGTGTCGCACCGGCCGTAACCAAAAGTTCTAAATCAGGATTAATTGTTCTGTTATAAGAATCCTGAATTAACTTTGCAATTTTATTCATCAACGGAGGATAACCTGCCATTGGTGTATATTGGTGTACATTTTCTTTTGCTAATCTCGCAACAATATCTGTCAATCTTTCGTCAACAGGAAAATTTGGAAATCCCTGTGAAAGATTGATCGCATTATACTCAGCAGCCATTTTTGACATTACCGTGAATATGCTTGTGGTTACGTTTGGGAGTTTACTCATGACCAAGTTTATTAAGGAAAAAACTTATGTGAGAAATAGTTAATTTACTATTATAGGAATAGAATAAAGAACTCGAACTATTTTATCATTTTGTTTTCCAGGAATCCATTTTGGGGATTTTTTTAAAACTCTGATTGCTTCTACGCCTGTTCCATATCCAATATCTCTCAAAATTTTTATATCAGTTAAAGATCCATCTTTTTCAACAATAAAAGTAGCATATACTCTTCCTTTTAGGTCTTTTTGTGGATTTTTGTAGTTTTCTTTTAAAAAGAGTTCAAATGCTTGTTGACCTCCCGAAAATTCTGGTTTCACTTCTAACCCAGCTGTATTATAAACTTGATTTTCTTCTTCAATAACCGGTGTTACCGAACTGTTTTGACTCAATTCATACAATTTGGCTACCTTTGGTGGTTCATTTCCAATTATAGTTATAGGAAATGAATATTTCCATCTAACAGACTCATGGTTTCTTTTAGCAGGAATCCACTTTGGAGATAATTTTAAAACTCGAATAGCTTCTTCTCCCGTTTCATAACCAATATCTCTTAAAACTTTTATATTGGTCAATGTACCATCTTTTTCAACTATGAAAGTTACATAAACTTTACCTTTTAATCCATACACATTCGGCATTTTGTAATTTTTTTTCAAAAAAACATTGTGCAAAGCGTCTGGGCCGCCAGGAAATTCAGGTTGTGAATCCACATATGAATTTTCTTTACTGCTGTCAATTACTGCATCAGGGTCTGATTTAATAGTTGGATCTTTTTGTTGAGAAAATGTATTTTGTACAAAGCAAATTAAAACAAGTAAAAGAATTTTTTTCATTGTATAGGTAATTTACATTTTATGAATAATAAAAATAGTAGGACGTTTGTCAATATCAATTTTCAATTTCTTCCAATCCGAAACTTTCATGGTTTTGATAAATTCTGTCGGCAAAGTAATATCTGTAGCAATACAAAGATGCGTTGACGGATTTAAAATCTGCAAAAGATCTTCGATCAGTTTATTATTTCTATATGGCGTTTCTATAAATAGTTGCGATTGATTTTTATCCTGAGATAATTTCTCAAAATGACGAATGGCTGATTTTTTCTCGTCTTTATCAATTGGTAAATATCCGTTGAAAGTAAAACTCTGGCCGTTCATTCCAGAAGCCATCATCGCCAATAGAATAGAAGAAGGACCAACTAACGGTACAACCTGAATTCCTTTTTCATGAGCCAGTTTTACAATAACGGCACCAGGATCTGCAACTCCGGGACAACCGGCTTCGCTCATTAATCCCATATTTTTCCCTTCTAACAAAGGTTTTATAAAGTCTAAATGTTCGCTGGTTTCAGTTCTTTTATTTAAAGTAAAAAGTATTAACTCAGATTGTTGTTTTTCAGGATAAACTGCTTTTATCGATTTTCTGGCAGTTTTGTCATTTTCAACAATATAATGGTCAATAACTTCTATGGTTCTTCTTACGGTTTGAGGTAAAACATCCATCGGATCGCTTTCGCCCATTGTGGTTGGAATTAAATATAGTTTTCCGAGAAGTTTCATTTGCGTAGTTTTTTAAAATTAAAAAATTCAATTATTTCATTAAATAAAATAATTGAATTGCTGTTATGCGTGTTTTTTGATAAGCTTTTCTGCTATTAAGTCGGTTACTTCGTCCAGCATTTGATATACATTATCAAATCCGTTTGCGGTACCATAATAGGGGTCTGGAACATCTACATTTTCGTCCGGAAATAATTCATTTAAAATAAGACTGACTTTTGCTTTATGTTCCGGAGTTTTTGCAAGGTGAGTAACATCGCGGAAATTTGAATTGTCCATCACAAAAATATAATCAAACTCTTCAAAATCAGAAGTTTTGAATTGTCTTCCTTTTTGATTGCTGATGTTGATTCCGTTTTTTCTGGCCGTATCAATAGAACGTTTATCAGGGCAATGTCCAACATGCCATGAACCAGTTCCTGCTGAATCAACCAAAAATTTATCCTGAGGTAATTTTGAAGCCATGATTCCTTCGGCTAAAGGTGATCGGCAAATATTTCCCAAACAAACCATTAAAACTTTTACTGGCATGATTCGCTTTTATAGCGTTAACTTTTTATTGATGTCTTCGACAAATTTTTTGAATTGTTTGTCTGTAGAAACTAAATTGTCAACTGTTTTACAAGCATGTAATACAGTAGCGTGATCGCGGTCTCCAATTTGTGAGCCAATGTTTGCGAGAGAAGCTTTTGTAAATTTCTTAGCAAAAAACATTGCTAGTTGTCTTGCTTGTACAACGTGCCTTTTTCTGGTTTTAGACTGAAGTGTTTCAATATCCAGTTGGAAATAATCTGAAACAATTTTTTGAATATAATCGATAGAGATTTCTCTCTTTACATTTTTAACAAATTTCTCTACAACGCTTTTAGCCAGCTCAATTGTAACTTCTTTTTTGTTGAAAGAAGATTGTGCAATCAATGAGATAATAGCGCCTTCAAGTTCTCTAACGTTAGATTTTATATTGCGGGCAACATATTCAAGAATATCTTCCGGCATATCAACACCATCACGATATAAAATATTTTTAAGAATTGAGATACGTGTTTCGTAATCCGGTTGGTGTAATTCTGCAGATAATCCCCATTTGAAACGGGATAATAAACGCTGCTCAATATCCTGCATGTCAACAGGAGCTTTGTCAGAAGTTAGAATTACCTGTTTTCCGTTTTGGTGTAAATAATTAAAAATATGGAAGAACACGTCCTGAGTACCTGATTTTCCAGATAAAAACTGAACGTCGTCAATAATTAAAACGTCGATTAATTGATAAAAGTGAATGAAATCATTACGATTATTCTTTTTTACCGAATCAATATATTGTTGTGTGAAAATTTCGGCAGAAATATATAAAACCGTCTTTTCAGGATATTTGTCTTTTACTTCTACACCTATAGCGTGTGCTAAGTGCGTTTTTCCTAAACCAACTCCTCCAAAAATCAATAATGGATTAAATGAAGTTCCTCCAGGTTTATTGGCAACTGCCATACCTGCAGAACGAGCTAAACGGTTAGAATCTCCTTCAAGGAAATTATCAAAACTGTAATTGGCATTTAATTGCGATTCAATTTTTAAATTTCTGATTCCCGGAATTACAAACGGATTTTTTAGTTCTGGATTTAAGTTTTTAAATGGAGCATCAACCTCTTGCGGTTTCATTGGCACTCTGTTGGCACTTGGCAGCTGCTCGGTAAACGGCTGTTTATTACCATAAGTGTTTTCCATTTTAATTTTATAGAGTAACTTTGCGTTTTTTCCCAGTTCTTTGGTAAGCGCAACTTTTAATAATTTTACGTAATGCTCTTCGAGCCATTCGTAGAAAAATTTACTTGGTACTTGAATATATAACGCGTTATCGGTTAGCTCAACTGACTTGATTGGTTCAAACCAAGTTTTGTATGCTTGATCTTGAATATTGTCTTTTATAAAGGACAAACAGTTTTCCCATACCGATTGAGCAGTTTTAGTCATAAATTCAATTAAATTTTTTTATTATTGATAAAGATTCTCCTAATAAAAAAGGAGCGATTTTATTCCGAATTTCGGGATAACAAATATGTGAACAAATTTCTGTAAAAAAAAATGCCGAAATGATATTCGACATTTTTGATTTAATGTTTGAAATTGACATAAAAACGATATAAATTAGTAATAACTTATATCAGGTTTTAACAATTATTCTAAGGTTTTAAACAACTCTAAAATATAATCCGGAGGTGCAGTTGGACGACCCGTTTTTAACGAAATAAATACTAAAATAAACACAGCAGTTGTTAATAACTCATTCGCTTCGTTAAAGATCTCACAGTCGAATTCAATCTTAACAGAAGATTGACTTTTGAAAGTTGTATGAATGGTTAGAAGCTCATCATATCGCGCCGATTTTTTATAATTAATCTGCATCGAGACAATTGGCAGTCCAATGCCGCTTTCTTCCATGCTTTTATAGGAAATCCCTTTATTTCTAAGCCATTCCACGCGTCCTATCTCAAAATACGGAACATAATTTCCGTGATAAACAACTCCCATTTGGTCGGTTTCAGAGTAACGAACCCGTACTTGAGTTTGATGATTTTTCATTATTTATATATTAAAAAAAATTA
>SEBM01000570.1 GCA_004296145.1 Flavobacterium sp. | reverse complement strand
CACATGAACTTAGCGGTGGTCAGCAACAACGCGTCGGAATTGCAAGAGCCTTGGTTGCAGATACTCCGGTGCTTCTTATGGATGAACCTTTTGGCTCGCTGGACACGATTACTAGGACAGCAATTCATAAAGAATTTAAATCATTAGAAGAACTCAAAAATAAAACCACAATATTGGTCACTCACGATGTACAGGAAGCTTTTGAACTTGGACATCGCATTTGTCTTATGGATAACGGAAAAATTATTCAAAGCGGAACTCCAAAACAAATGCTTTATCATCCCGAAAATAGTTTTGTAAAAGACTTTTTTGCGGTCAATCGTCCCGTTCTGGAATATAAAATTACGGTTATAAATGAATTAAAAATGTTTTTGGATAGCTATAATGCAATATTAAACGATGCAAAAACAGCTTCAGAAGAAACAAGTGTTTGGGATATTCTTCAAAACCTAAGCACTGAAAAGAAATATAATGAAAGTTATGAAGCGGTAATAAAAGCATTTATTGCGTATAGAAAATTGCAGGCAGTATGATACAACAACAAACTTTTTGGCAATTTGTATACGAGCAACAGGAAAAACTGTTGGATCAGACTCTGCAGCATCTTGGACTTACTTTTTTGTCACTTATACTGGCAATAGCTGTTGGAGTGCCTATTGGTATTCTTATTTCGCGAAGACGAAGATTAGCTACCACGATCTTAGGCATAGCAGGTATTATGCAGACTATTCCAAGTATTGCGCTTTTGGGTTTTATGATTCCGTTTTTCGGAATTGGTCCAAAACCTGCCATAGCCACACTTTTAATTTATGCTTTATTGCCCATTATCCGCAACACTTATACCGGAATTCTGGGTGTTGATGCTACAGTAATTGAAGCTGCTACAGCTTTGGGAATGAATCGGCAACAACGGCTTATAAAGGTGGAAATTCCCTTGGCTATGCCTGTCATTATTGCCGGTATACGCACAGCTGCAGTTATTAATGTGGGTGTAGCGACACTGGCTTCTTTTGTTGGTGCAGGAGGTCTTGGTGAATTTATATTTGGAGGAATTTCTCTTAACAACAGTAATATGATTCTGGCCGGTGCCGTACCGTCTGCTTTACTGGCTGTATTGCTCGATCAGTCCATTGCGATTCTTGAAAAAGCAAGTTTTAAAATGTTCAGAAAATTACTGATAGGGATTCCGATTGTTTTAATTGGAGGAACTTTGATTTTCTTTCTTTTTGCAGAAAACCAAAATACGAAACTAAAAGCAGGATTTACACCCGAATTTATGGGGCGACAAGATGGCGATTTAGGGTTGAGATCTGTTTATAATTTAGATGCAAAACCTGCTATTGTAAGTGACGCTATAATGTATAAAGCTTTGTACGAAAAGAAATTAGATGTTATAAGTGGTTATTCTACAGATGGTCGTATCAAAGCTTTTGATCTTGTAGTACTTACAGATGATAAAAAAATATTTCCTCCTTATTATGCCGCTCCGATTATTAAATCGGCAACGCTTAAAAAGTTTAAAAACTTAGAAAATATTTTAGATTTACTGGCCGGCAAAATTGATGATAATGTTATGACGGAACTTAATTATAAAACCGATATGCTTCATTTGGCACCCGAAAAAGTGGCTAAAGATTTTTTGATCAAAGCAGGTCTTTATAAAACTCCCGGAAGCAGAAATGAAGGCACAATTCGTATCGGATCAAAGATTTTTGGTGAGCAATATATTCTTGCCGAAATGTATAAAATGCTAATTGAAGGATACAGCAATTATAAAGTGGAAACGAAAACCGGACTTGGCGGAACTAAAATTTGTTTTGATGCCCTGATGAACGATGCTATTGATTTTTACCCTGAATATACCGGCACGGGATTATTAGTATTATTGCAGCCTTCGGCTAAGAAAGTGCAGGAAGTAACTCAGGACAGTGACAAAACATTTGAATATGTGAATGCAGAATTTCAAAAGAAATATAAAATTGAATGGATGAAACCTTTGGGATTCAACAATTCGTATGCCTTAATGATGAGAAAAAAACAAGCCGAGGAACTGCATATTACTTCCATTTCAGAGCTTAAAAATTATCTTGATAAATAATAGTATGAATCAGAATTTTGATGAAATAATTTCAAGAAGAAATACTCATTCCATAAAATGGAATACATCACCGGACATATTACCCATGTGGATTGCTGATATGGATTTTAAAACTGCTCCGAAAATAATAGAAGCTTTGCAAAACAGGGTTGCACATGGTATTTTTGGATATACAGAAACACCCGACGAATTTTATAATTCGATAATAAAATGGTGGAAAAATAAACACGGACTTTCATTAGAAAAAGAATGGATTGTGCCTATTACGGGTGTTATTCCGGCTTTGTCGGCTGCTATGCTTTCTTTGGCAGAAAAAGGAGATACAGTACTTATACAGCCGCCTGTTTACAATCATTTTTACAGCACGATCACAAACTGCGGATTTGAAATTGCAGAGAATAATTTGATCTACAACAATGGTATTTATACTATAGATTTTGAAGATTTAGAAAGAAAAGCTGCTGACCCAAAAGCAAAACTGCTTATAATTAGTAATCCTCATAATCCTGTTGGAAGAGTATGGACAAAAGAAGAATTGCTTCATATTGCCTTGATTTGTAAAAAACATCATGTAATTGTTCTTTCAGATGAAATACATTCTGACCTTGTTTTTTTCTTTCCTTCTTT
>SEBM01000057.1 GCA_004296145.1 Flavobacterium sp. | reverse complement strand
TTCATGTATTGTAACTCCGGTGAGAATATTTCCATTCTCACCAGATTTTTTATTTACTTTAATATTATAGGTACCGACATCATTAAACTGACCTTCGGCAATTGCCATGGCAGGCTTGGCCTGTGCGATATTTTTTCGAAAATTGACAAACTTATATTCTGCGTATGGAATGACGTTGTTGGCAAACCAGAAAGCAACAAAACTTAAAACACAGATGAAGATTATTAAAACCCGCATTGCTCTTTGCAGCGATATTCCTGAAGATTTCATTGCTGCAAATTCATAATTCTCAGCTAGATTACCAAACGTCATAATTGATGCCAATAAAACAGATAATGGCAAAACCAATGGGATAATCCTTGGCATGGAGAAAAGCAGGAATTTTACAACCAGAATCAGATCAAGATCTTTACCGGCAAGTTCAGAAATGAACAGCCAGACTGTCTGAAGTATGAATATAAAAAAGAGGATTACAAAAACCGTAGTAAATGTAGTCAGGAATGTTTTTAGTAAGTATTTGTCTAAAATTTTCAACCTTGTAATTAATCTAATTTATTAATGTAGTATTTCGGGTATTTACTCGCTACAAAGGTAAATTGATTTTTTGATAAAGGCTGATTGGTTTTAAAAGAATTAACGGTCAAAGTGGTTTTTGTTCCATTTTTTCCGGTTTCAATCAAATTATAAATGTGTTTTGTCTGAACATCAATACCTAAAAGAATCTCTTTTCTCTGATCTTTAGCATTTGTAGGGGCTAATTTGATGTATTGAATTTTTCTTCCTTTTATATTCTGAACAATATCCATATTGTATTTATAACCTGAATTAAAGAAAGTAAGCATTTTTGATGGCGTAATAGCAGCGTCATCTTTTTCGTTTACTTTAGAAATAGTAACTTCTTCATCTTCAGGAACAATTGTATATGTTTTTTGTCCGTCAAATATTTTTGTTACGCCCATAAAATTCAATACATATTGATTGCCTTTCATGATTACATTTCCTTTACTGTCCTGATTAATGTTTTCTTTAGCGTTATTCAAAGAGTATTTAAAATCAATAGCAATATTGTCGTAACTTTTAATTTTAGTTGTTACCTGGTTCAATAAATCTTTGGCTTTTTTATCCTGAGCCTGAATAGAAGTGAAGCTCAATAGCAAAATAATAGCCATTTGCAGACACTTTTTAGTCATGTTAGTGATAGAATTGTTTTGGATTTCCTGAATTTTCGTTTTCATGATGGGGTTAATTTTGTTCATTATTAAAAAATTGATCAAGAGCACTTAAATCTGAGATGTTAACGCTACGTGCTTTACTGCCCTCAAATGGACCAACAATACCAGCTGCTTCCAGCTGATCGATCAGACGACCGGCTCTGTTGTATCCTAATTTTAATTTTCTTTGCAGTAAAGAAGCAGAACCTTGTTGTGCATTCACAATAATTTCTGCAGCTTCTCTAAATAAAGTGTCTCTTTCGGAAATATCCATATCAAGATTAATGCCAGTTTCTTCCCCAACGAACTCAGGAAGCAAATAAGCAGTGGAGTACGCTTTTTGTCCGCCAATAAAATCAGTAATTTTTTCAACCTCAGGAGTATCGATGAAAGCACACTGAACACGCACTACATCATTACCATTGGTATATAATAAATCTCCGCGTCCAATCAACTGATCGGCACCTTGTGTGTCCAGAATAGTTCTTGAGTCAATTTTTGAGGTTACCCTAAAAGCTATCCTTGCAGGAAAGTTAGCTTTGATTAAACCTGTAATAACGTTAACAGATGGTCTTTGTGTTGCAATAATTAAGTGAATACCAATAGCACGCGCCAGCTGAGCCAGACGGGCAATCGGAATTTCAACTTCTTTACCAGCCGTCATAATCAAATCGGCAAACTCATCGACTACCAAAACGATATAAGGTAAAAAGCGATGTCCTGCTTCGGGATTTAATTTTCTGGCTTTAAATTTATCGTTGTATTCTTTAATATTACGAACCATCGCATCTTTCAATAACGAATAACGATTATCCATTTCAACGCAAAGTGAGTTTAAAGTATTTACAACCTTTGCATTGTCTGTAATAATAGCATCTTCAGTATCCGGAAGTTTGGCTAAATAATGTCTTTCAATTTTATTGAATAAAGTAAGTTCTACTTTTTTCGGATCTACCAAAACAAATTTTACTTCTGCTGGATGTTTTTTGTATAAAAGTGAAGTCAATACCGCATTTAATCCAACAGATTTTCCTTGTCCGGTAGCTCCTGCCATCAATAAGTGAGGCATTTTAGCTAAATCGACAACAAAAGTTTCATTAGAAATGGTTTTTCCTAAAGCAATTGGCAGTTCCATTTCAGCTTCCTGAAATTTGGCAGAACCAATTACACTTTTCATCGAAACCATAGTTGGGTTTTTGTTCGGAACCTCAATACCGATAGTTCCTTTTCCTGGAATTGGCGCAATAATACGAATTCCTAATGCCGAAAGTGACAGCGCAATATCGTCTTCTAAACTCTTAATTTTAGAAATCCTGATTCCTGCTTCTGGTACGATTTCGTATAAAGTTACCGATGGACCCACGGTTGCTTTTATCTGTGCAATTTCAATTTTGTAGTTTCTAAGCGTATCTACAATCTTGTTTTTGTTTTCTTCTAATTCTTCCTGATTAATCGTAATTCCGCCAGTCGAATATTCTTTTAATAAATCGATTGTTGGGAATTTATAGTTTGATAAATCCAAAGTTGGATCAAATAAACCAAAATCGGCAACCAGTCGTGATGCCAGATTTTCTTCGATAATATCTTCTTCTTCAGGTTTCTCAACAACAAATTCTTCAGTATGTACAGGAGTTTCTGTTACCGGATTGATATTCATTTGAACAGGTTTTAATACCGGATTTAAATCAATTTCAGATGAATTTGAAATAGTTGGTTTTAAAGCTTCTTTGTTGATTTCGAATTGGGTATCTTGTGTTTTTAAGTGAATATTGTCAATTTCTTCATCAACTTCTTCAACAGCAAATTCTTCCAGATTATAAGCGCTTTCTGGTTGCGGTTGCGTTTTAAGCGAGCTTAATTCTGTTTTAATATCGTTTTTGGTTGAGTCAAAATAAGATTGAATTTTTTCAGGAGACAATTTTATTTTGAAAATCAAATACACAATTAATCCAAAAAGCAAGGCTAATAATGTCCCTGTTTTGCCTATGTAATCTTGTGAAAATAAGTTAAGTTCATAACCAATAGTTCCGCCTAATTCGGGTGCAGAAGTCGCAAAAAATCCGAATAAAACAGAAACAATTATAATAGCAAACATATCCCAAAACCAAATATTTTTTAGTTTTTTAAGGGATAATTCTAATGCCAAAAACATTCCGGTCAGGAAAAATAACCGCACAAATATAAATGCAGCTAATCCAAATCCTTTATATACGATTAAATCAGATAAATAAGCACCAAATTTTCCGAGCCAGTTTTGTACAACCTCAGAACGGTCGTCTAGCTGGCTAACTGCACTTTGGTCAGATTGTCCGTTGATATAAAAGGAAATAAATGCAACTAGTAGTGCAATAGAAAATAATACCAAAAGGCAACCCAAAACAAAACGTTGTTGTTTGTTTGGTCTCCAAGATCTTGCAGCAGTCTCAGTTTTTGGTTCTTTTTTTTTGTCTAAAGTTTCTTTTTTGGTTGTTTTTGCCATTCTTGCGTTTAGTATTGCCTATACAAATTTTGGAATATAAATGATCAAACCTATTGCGATAGCAGTCATTGCAGCAAAAAATACTGCCCCTGCAGCAATATCCTTAATAAATCCGATTTTTTCGTGATAACTAGGATGAATAAAATCGGCTACTTTTTCTACAGCAGTATTCAAGCCTTCTACACTTAGTACAAGACCAATTGCAAAAATCTGAAAAAGCCATTCTTCGTGAGAAATATGAAAATAGAAACCGGCAATAGTCAGTATTATTCCCAGTGAAAACTGTACCATAACACTATGTTCGGTACTGATTAATTTTACAGCTCCCTTAAAAGCGTATGTTACGCTTTTAAGTCGGCCTTTTACAAAAGTATTATCTTTTTGAAACTCCATTTATGTCATTATAGTGCTGCCAAAGCTGCTTCGTAATTTGGTTCGTTTGCAATTTCAGCAACTTGTTCTGTGTGAGTGATTTTTCCGTTTTCATCAACAACAATAATAGCTCTTGAATGTAATCCTGCAAGTGGTCCGTCAATGATGTTTAAACCATTTGTTTTACCAAAACTTCCTTCTTGAAAGTCAGATAAATTAACTACATTTTCTAATCCTTCAGCTCCACAAAAACGTTTTTGAGCAAATGGCAAATCTCTTGAAATACATAAAACCGTTGTGTTTTCTAAGTTGCTTGCACTTGCATTAAATTTTCTAACAGAAGTTGCACAAGTTCCTGTATCTACACTTGGGAAAATATTTAAAACTAATTTTTTACCAGCAAAATTGCTCAATGAAGCAACTGATAAATCATTTTGTACTAATTTGAAATCAGCTAATTGTGTTCCAACTGCTGGTAACTCGCCTGATGTATGAACTGGATTTCCTCCTAATGTTATTGAAGCCATGTTTTTTGTTTAAATTAATGAGGTTCAAAAGTAAGGATTAATATTTGAATCTAAAAGTATTTGTTAAGGGTTTAAGGAGAGATTAAGGATGGTTTTTTGCATCAATGAAATCGAATACATCAATTGAAACCGTTTACCCGCGAGAGGGATAGGAGCTGGCTACCGAAGTAGCGCGGATAGCCCGACAGTATTAGGGAAAGGGGCGTATGTAGACATTCAAGATTTGCCCCTTTTTCTAATGCTGGCTCGCCCTAATTATTTTAGATTTTAGAGGGTAGATTTTAGATTTTATCCCAATCTTGTCATTCTGAGGAACGAAGGATCCTCGTTAGAAACTCTACAAAGATTGGTGATTTTGATTGAGGAGCTACTTGTGAAGATCCTTCGTTCCTCAGGATGACAAGATTAAGGTAAAACTGAAAACTGTAACTGCGACTGAAAACTAAAAAAAAAGCGCCTCATAAATGAAAAGCGCTTTCTTTGGTCATGTTTTTTATTTTTTTTTGAAAGAGGCCGACTATTTGTCGATGGAACCTAAAACACGTTTCATAAACGCATTTAGTGCTTCTTTTTTGTCAGTGCCCTGAGACACCATTTTGTGCACTTCAAGCGCACCGTACATATTTGAAATCAGTTCGCCGATTACGTCTAATTCTTCGTCTTTAAGAGAAGGAATTTCTGTCATAGCTTCCAGAACTTCAATAGTTTCGATAATATAATCCTGATCGTTTTCTTCGATAAACTGGGTTAATTGCTTTATTACAGGTAATTTCATGTTGGATTTCTTAGATTTTAGATAATTTAGGCTTCTTAGACTTTCTTGTTTTTAAACAACATCTAAGAAGTCTAAAAATCTAAGCCAGTCTAAAGATCTATTTAAGCAATTGCGTTTACAAGATCGATTAGAACTTCTTGTTTGTTGGTTTGTGTTTCGCCAACTAATTGCCCGTTTACAAAAGTTGCAAAGGTTGGTAAGTTGCTTACATTAGCCAATTTTCTTGATTCCGGAGAATTTTCTGCATCAACCAAAACAAAAGTGATAGCTTCATTTTCTGTTGCTAATTTTTTGAATTTTGGTTTCATAATACGGCAGTTTCCACACCATGAAGCAGAATATTGTACTACTACTTTTTCGTTTTTAGCAACTAAATCTGCTAACGTATCTTCGTTTAAGTCGATTAACATAGTTTTTATTTTTAAGGTACTAAGTTGCTAAGGTTCTGAGAGGCTAAGCTTTCTTCTGGAACCGAATAACTTTAGTAAAATTGTTTTGATTGAATATAAGTCACTAAGGTTCTAAGATCTAAGTTTTAATCTTAAAACCTAGTGACAGTATTATAGAATTGTATTTAAGATCTAAAAGTTCAGTGGAAAAGCTTAGAAGCTTAGCAACTCAGAACCTCAGAAGCTTAATTTAGTTCGCACTTAAGTACTCAGCTGTACTAACTCTGTCTGCAGACATAGCTTCTTTACCAGCTTCCCAGTTTGCAGGACAAACTTCTCCTTTTTCCTGGATATGAGTGTAAGCATCAACCATTCTTAAGTATTCGTTTACGTTACGACCTAATGGCATATCGTTTACACTTTCGTGGAAGATTTTTCCAGTTTCGTCAATTAGGTAAGTAGCTCTGTAAGTTACGTTTGAACCTTCGATGATTACTGAGTCAGTCTCTTCGCTGTATTCTGTAGAATCGATATCTAAAATTCCTAAAATGTTAGATAAGTTACGGTTTGTATCAGCAAGGATTGGGTAAGTTACACCTTCGATTCCACCGTTGTTTTTTGGAGTGTTTAACCAAGCAAAGTGTACTTCGTTTGTGTCGCAAGAAGCTCCGATTACGATAGTATTTCTTTTCTCGAATTCTGGTAATGCAGCTTGAAAGGCGTGTAATTCTGTTGGACATACAAAAGTAAAATCTTTTGGATACCAGAACAATAGTACTTTTTTGTTGTTGTTTACTGCTTCTTCAAAAACGTTGATTTTTAAATTATCACCCATTTCTGAGATAGCATCTACTGCAATACTTGGGAATTTTTTTCCTACTAAAGACATATTTTTCGTTTTTAATTAAAAATTTATTTGATGCAAAAGTAGGGTATAAGTAAAGGTGATTACAATAAGATGTGATTATTAATATTTATAAGTTGATAACTTTTGATTATATAGATTTGTAATTTATTGAAGGTCAATGTTTACGGGTAAAATACCTGTGAAAGAATTATTTTGCAAAATTTGATTTCCTGCCACTTTTTGAAATTCTTCAAAATCCTGATAGGCTTCAATTAGTCCCAAAGCTTTGGTAAGATTAGGAATTATTGGTAAAACATAAGGATTTCCGAAAATATAAATGACGCATTTTTTCGTTTGAAGCAATTCTGAAAGCAATTCCAAAACTTCTTTATTTACTTCGAAATTATTTGCCGGTTTTGCTTTTGGAACAAATAATGAAATTAAGATTGTTTCAAAATTTTGAAGTTCTTTTTTAATTTCAGAAATATTAGAATCTTCCAAATTTTCAAAAGCAAATTCCGGTGAAGGTAATTTTGAATTTAAAGTTTTGAAAAATGTATTGTCTGTATTTTTATATAAACTTAATTTGGCTAATTGATTGTTTTTCTGCGCTTCAAAAATTACATTATTGCTAGAATTATCTGTGATTTTTGTGATACAGTTTTCTGCAATTTTTGTATTTAAAACAGAAGCGTTTTTAAAGTTTAATTCGCCTGAAGCAAAGTCTTTGTTTTTTAGAATACCGACTTTTTCTTTGGCTTTCATTATTCTATCGTAGCTTTCGAAAATGCGGTCTGGTGAAGCATTTTTTAAGATAAATTCAATTCCTTCGGGAACATTTTCGGCGAAACATAAAACGTCGTTTCCGGCATTAAAAGCTTCCCATTCTAATTCACCTTTTGTTTCGTACAATTTAGAAACGCTGTGCATATTTAAGGCATCAGAAATGACCAAACCATCGTAGCCTAATTTTTTTCTTAAAAGATCCTGAATAATAGGTTTTGATAACGTTGCAGAAGTGTCTTTCCCGTTGTTTAAACTCGGAACAGCCAAATGCCCGATCATAATGGAATCAACATTATTTTCGATTCCTTTTATGAACGGATATAATTCGTTTTCTAATAATTCTTCTAAAGTTTCCTTTAAAACCGGCAATCCTAAATGCGAATCTACATTAGTATTTCCGTGTCCGGGAAAGTGTTTCAGACAGCCTAAAATGCCAACATCAGAAAGCCCTTTTAAATATTCGACAGCAAAATCAGCGACTTTTTCTTTGTTTTCACCAAAAGAACGATAACCAATAACCGGATTATTTGGATTGTTATTGATGTCTGCCAAAGGCGATAAATTATAATGAATTCCTGCCGCTTTTAGGTCTAAACCAATTTGCTTTCCCACTTCATAAACCAAATCTGATTTACTTTCCGGCAAAGCGCCAAGCGTGATTGCGTACGGATATTGAGGTGTTTTTTCGATGCGCATTGCCAAACCCCATTCGGCATCAATACTGATTAAAAGTGGAGTGGAAGCTGCTTTTTGATAACGAACAATTAAGACTTTAATTTTTTCGTAGCTGTCGTCATTAAAAACAACTTTTTTCTTGCTTTCATAATTCGTTGCCGCGCTCGCACGACTGTGAAAAAATGTCAGTCCGCCAATATTATGTTCTTTGATTAAACGTTCGGTTTCCTGAATGTTTTCTTCGGTATCGTTTATAAAAACAGCGGGAAAAAAGAATTGTCCCACGCGTTGTTTTAAAGCTTCGGCTGTCATTTTCATTATTATAAAGTCTTTTGCATGCAGACACTATTATCCATTTTTTCGTAAGGCGGATAATTTGGAATTATGATGTAATCTTGTTTTTGGTATAATGCTATTGCTTCGGGTTGTTTTTTTCCGGTTTCAAGAATGGTATATCTATAACCTTCTTCGGCTGCCCAGAGTTCAAGTTCTTTTAGAACGACAGAAGCAATTCCTTTTTTACGATGATCAGGATGCACATACATGCGTTTGATTTCTGTTTTTCCAGGTTCTTTTTCGCGAAAAGCGCCACATCCTACCGGAATATTATCTTCATAATAAACAATAGCATGTTTTATTTTATCAGTTTTATTAAACTGATTGTAAAACGCATGATCGTCGCCATCTCTAATTGCCAAATCTTGATCTAATAAAGCAACCAGATTTATAAAATCAATATCGTCTGAGTTTGTTCGTTTAATATTAATCATGATTTATTGCTTTATTTGTGTGATTTTTTCTAACACATAGAAGTAAATCACAGATTTTTTGTTCTATTGTTAATTTAATCTCGCAAAGTCGCAAAGACGCAAAGTTTTTCTTTTGTTAGTTTTTAATAAACTTTGCGTCTTTGTGACTTTGTGGCAAATTTTCTTCGTGTACTTTTATTTCAACTTAGCTTTCTTTTGTTTCGCCAATTGTTTCTTAGTTTCAATTGCTTTTTCCAATCGGTTTTTAAAACGGAAAAGTTTTGGCAACCCTTCAATTCTGTCTTCGATTGTAATTTCTTCATAAACAACAATTGCTTTTTCTAAAACCCTGATTTCGTTTTCGATATCATTTTGGTTTTTGTAAATCGTGGCTAAACGATCGTAAGGATGATTTCCTTTAAAGCTTTCTTCGACATTTTTCTCATACAACTCAATTGCTTTTTCAAGATTTCCTGTTTTCTCGAACTCAGCTCCTTTCAGGTTGCGTTCGTTTTGCAAATTCTCATTGATTTCCATAGGTAAGATGTTTGATTTGGGGTTAAACTTCTTCTGATTTTTTCCCAAAATCTTTCGGGAAAATTAAAAAACGTGATAATATAAGACCTGGAATTGTGGCAATAAAAACCCAAATAAAGAAGTTTTGATAGCCCAAATATTGTTGTATATAACCGCTCAACATTCCCGGAAGCATCATTCCCATAGCCATAAAACCGGTTGCAAGTGCATAATGTGCTGTTTTTGATTCTCCTTCGGCAACATGAATTAAAAACATCATGAAAGCTGTAAATCCAAAACCATAACCAAATTGTTCAAAAATGACAACGGCATAAATGTAATAAATTGAGGTTGGATGAAAGAATGCGAGTAAAATAAAACCAATGATTGGCAAATGCATCGCCAAAAACATCGGAAGCATCCATTTGGTAAGACCTTGTTTAGAAATTGCGATTCCGCCAAGAATTCCACCAAGTGTAAGGGCTGCAACTCCAAAAGTTCCGTAGATTAAACCTACCGCTTCTGTGTCTAAAGCCATTCCGCCCAGTTCTTTTTTATCTAATAAAAATGGACTTAACATCTTTAATAACTGAGATTCACCTAACCTAAAAACCAAAATAAAAGCCAGCACCAGACCAATTTGTTTTTTCTTAAAGAAAGTTACAAATATGTCAGCAAAGTTTGGATGATGATTTTGAGTAGTATTGTCAGCTAAATTTATCTCATTTTTTGGAGTAAAAATAAAATTGTAAACGGTAATAAAAGTCATTAATAAGCCAACAGAAATCATAGTATAAGACCAGGCTTTGGTATTGTCGCCGTATTTATGTTCCAGATAACCGGCAAAAAGTACAATTAAACCGTTTCCGGCAAGAAGTGAAAGTCTGTAAAAAGTACTTCTGATTCCTAAGAAAAATGACTGCTGATTTTCTGGTAAAACCAATAAATAAAAACCATCACTCGCAATATCATTGGAAGCCGAAGCAAAAGCTGCTACCCAAAATATAGCCAAAGACATCATGAAAAATCCATTGACGGGAATCGTAAATCCGACGGCTAAAAACGCAAGGGAAATAAGTAACTGCATTGATAAAAACCATTTTCTTTTGGTTCCGTTCAATTCAATAAACGGACTCCAAAGCGGTTTTATAACCCACGGCAGATATAATAAACTGGTGTAGACGCCGATATCTTCATTAGAAATTCCGAGGTTTTTGTACATAATAACCGAAACCGAGATGATAACGGCATACGGCAAACCAGAAGCAAAATTAAGAAGCGGAATCCAAAACCAGGGTTTATTATCTGTTTTCATTAGGCTGAGCAGGTGAATATATTTTAAATGTCTTTTTTAAGTCGATAGTAGTTGGGGTACTTTCGTTCGCAAAATAATCAATAAATGTCACAGCGCAAGCTTTATACTGATTCATTTTTTGTGTTAAAACAGAAAAAGTGATAGAGTCATTAATTTCATTGACTTTGATCTTCTCCACAATTTGTGTTGCGTCGTTTGTATTGATTTTAGAAATATGATCTGCTCCGTAAACTACCATATAACGAACCCTTGTATTGAGCGGAGATTTGATTGAAAACGTATAAAAAGAACTGTCTTTTGCAAATTCTGTTACTGTCGGAATGTCAATTACAATTCTTTTCAAATTAGGAACTGAAGGCGGTAACGCAGGATATTTGTATTGGTTTTCTTCTAAAAGACGAACAATATCAAAGTTTTTATTTGTAAACCATTTGGCACTAAAATAAGCACTTCCGCCCACTTTTTTGAAACTTCTGGCATAATCAACTTGAGTCGGAATTTCACTGGCAAAGTTCCAGCTTTTGTCGCCATCGGCCCTGATTTTGTACGAGGCGTGACCAATATAAAGGGCAGTGTTATTAGAGTTTTCTGACCACCATTTTACCAATTTAGAATAAGAAGCTCTCGGATTATTCATGCTCCAGTACAATTGCGGCATGATATAATCGATCCATTTTTGGTCCATCCATAAAACGGGATCGGCGTACAAATCATCATAATTTGATGTCGATTGTGTTTCTGAACCTTTTGGATCTACCGATTTGTTTCGCCAAACTCCAAACGGACTGATTCCGAACTGAACCCACGGTTTACTTGTTTTGATTGTGGTAGAAATAGAATGCACAAAGTTGCTCACATTAGCACGTCGCCAGTCGGCAAGTGATAAGCCTGATCCGTATTTTTTGAAAGAAGCGGTATCGTTAAACACTTTTCCGGGAACGGCATAGGGATAAAAATAATCATCAAAATGAATCGCATCGATATCATATTTGTCAACAACTTCTTTTACCACTTTGGTTAAATGTTCCTGAACTTCCGGCAAAGCAGGGTCATAATAATATTTTCCACCGTATTCAATCATCCATTCCGGATGTTTAAAAACGTCGTGAGTCGGGCTCAATAAGTTTTTATTTAAATCAAAAGTTGCACGATAAGGATTCATCCAGGCGTGAAATTCGAAACCTCTCACATGCGCCTGCTCAATCATCCACGCCAAAGCGTCGTAATAAGGACTTGGAGCCTGACCTTCTTTTCCGGTTAAGAAACGCGACCACGGCGCCAGTTCAGACGGATAAAAAGCATCACCAACACTTCTGATCTGAACGATTACTGCATTATAATTTAGTTTTCTGTAAGTATCTAATATGTCAAGATAATCCGATTTTTCTTTTTCTACGTTGTCTGTAGCTGTTTTTGGCCAGTCTATATTGACAACCGTTGCAATCCAGACACCCCTAAATTCAGTTTTAGGATGCGTCACATTTGACTGCGAATTGGCATTCCACCCAAAAGTTAATAAAAGTATGATAGAGAATATGAGGTACTGATTTTTATGC
>SEBM01000569.1 GCA_004296145.1 Flavobacterium sp. | reverse complement strand
TCTAAATACAAAGTGATAGCTTCTTCAATTTTTTTAATTTGATTGTTATCTAATTCTTTTTCAGAAACATATTCAATTTCAAAAGTATCAAGTTGTGTTTGTTTGATGATAAATTCTTTTACATTTCCGTCGTCTTCGATAATGCTTTTTGTAACATAATAAAACGTCAGACCGGGAGATTTTTTTCCGCTTGGAAGAATAGCGACATCATTAGTTCTTCCAATGAGTTTTTTCAGAATTGGTTTTTGTGGAGTACTTTTTTCATCTAAAATTCCAATATCACCAATTTCGTATCTGATGAACGGATTTGCTTTATTAAATAAAGAAGTAATCACAATCTTACCTTCTGTTCCATGTGGAACAGGATTATAATTTTCGTCTAAAATTTCAACAAAAAGCGTTTCTGCATTTACCTGCCATTCGCCTTTTGTATTTTCAAAAGCGATTAAATCTAATTCAGATGCACCGTATTCATTGATAATCGGAATTCCGAATTGTTTTTCTAACAGTTTTTTATCCGATTCAAAAAGCATTTCAGAAGTAACAAAACAGGCTTTTAATGTCGGACAAATATCTTTTAAAATGATATTTTTATTTTCTAAATATTTAGCAAACAAAACTATAGAACTTGTATAACCGTTGAGGTAATCGAATTTTTTTGTTTTGAATTGCTGTAGAAATTTTTCCAAAACTTCATCAGATAAATCAAAAACCGAAAATCGAAAACGACTACTCAAAAAATCTTTAAAACGTTCTTTTCGATATCCAATAAAATCCATCGGAATCCCGTAAAAACGCGCCTGATACGAATGGTTAAAATCAATTCCGAACCAGCCAAAACGCATAATATTTGACGCCCAGGTTAAGGCGTGCGAATATTTATCTTTGGCAAAAACAAAAGGAGTTCCGCTTGATCCTGAAGTTTTGTTGAGGTAGACATTTTTAATTGAATATCCTTTTGAAAGTCTTTCTTCGAGAGGTTTTTGCAGGTTTTGTTTATTCAAAACAGGTAAATCTTCCCATTTTGAAGCAATTTTACTTCCAACTAATTCGTTATAAAAAGAATTGTTTTGTAAATGAAAATCAACAATTTCCTTTTTTTTGTTTTGAAGAAACACTAAAAATTCTTCTTCAGAAAAACGGGTAATGGAATCCAATTCGGCTTTGGCTTTCTTAATCGGAAAACCATTTAATTGAAGTGAAATGTCGAAAAGAGAAATCATTTAGAAGTTAATTTTTCATCAAAAATAATATTATACAATTACTAACAGTGAAGAATCGAGAACTTTTTAAGATTTAATTATTTTTTACGTGCAAAAGCAATTATTTTTGCACCACAACTAAAATACAACAACACATGACAATTTTACTATTGGGATCAGGCGGAAGAGAACATGCATTTGCATGGAAAATGACTCAAAGCCCACTTTGCGAAAAACTTTTTGTTGCACCTGGAAATGCAGGAACTGCCGGCATTGCTACAAACGTTGCAATTTCTCCAACCGATTTTGATGCTATAAAAACGCTTGTACTAGAAGAAAAAATAAGTTTAGTAGTCGTAGGACCAGAAGATCCATTGGTAAAAGGCATTTATGATTTTTTCAAAAATGACGAAAGTTTAAAAAATATTCCCGTTATTGGGCCATCAAAATTAGGAGCGCAATTAGAAGGAAGTAAAGAATTCGCAAAAGAATTCCTTATGAAACATAATATTCCAACTGCAGCTTATGACAGTTTTACTGCTGAAACTGTGGAAAAAGGATGTGAGTTCTTAGAAACATTACAACCACCATACGTTTTAAAAGCAGACGGTTTAGCAGCAGGAAAAGGTGTTTTGATTATTCAGGATCTTGAAGAAGCTAAAACAGAATTACGTAACATGCTTGTTCATGCAAAATTCGGAACAGCAAGTTCTAAAGTTGTTATTGAAGAATTTTTGGACGGAATTGAATTAAGCTGTTTTGTTCTTACTGACGGAAAAAGCTATAAAATCCTTCCAACAGCAAAAGATTACAAAAGAATTGGCGAAGGTGATGCAGGACTAAACACAGGCGGAATGGGAGCGATTTCTCCGGTTCCTTATGTGGATGCCGTTTTAATGGAAAAAATTGAAACGCGTATCGTAAAACCAACAATCGAAGGTTTCCAAAAAGACGGAATCGAATATAAAGGATTTGTATTCATTGGTTTGATCAATGTAAAAAATGAACCAATCGTAATTGAATACAACGTGAGAATGGGTGATCCTGAAACCGAAGTTGTAGTACCAAGATTAAAATCTGATTTAGTTGAATTGTTTTTATCTGTTGCAGATCAGAAATTAGGAGATTTCAATTTAGAAGTTGATCCGAGAAGTGCGACTACAGTTATGGTTGTTTCTGGCGGATATCCTGAAGATTTCGAAAAAGGAAAAGTAATTACAGGTTTAGAAAACATTACAGATTCTATTGTTTTCCATGCGGGAACAAAATTAGAAGATGGTAATGTTCTAAGTAACGGAGGGCGTGTATTGACAGTAACATCGTATGGAGACGATTTTCAACAGGCCATAAAAAAATCTTACCAAAACATAGATAAACTAAGCTTTGATAAGATGTATTTTAGAAAAGATATAGGCTTCGACTTACTTTAAGAAAGAGTGAGCTGTAGTATCTTGGTTTTCTGTTCCGGCATCATCAAAAATGCGTAATTGTTTAATCCAATAAACCATTGCTACAGCACAAATAATCATA
>SEBM01000568.1 GCA_004296145.1 Flavobacterium sp. | reverse complement strand
AGTTATTTTTATTTATTCTAAATAAAATAATTTTTAGAAATTAAAATTTTATAATTGATAAAAAAATAGTTAAAATTAAGATAATCTTAAGGTGTTATTTGATGTAATTATGATTTTAATTAAGGTCAATACAGAAAAAGGATTATAAAAATCAAACCCTAAACTGCAGTATAAAAATTATAAAGCAAAAAAAGGCGCTTTTCTAATTATTTAGAAAAGCGCCTTTGAGATTATAGGTTGATCGTATTAGAATTTGTAAGCAACAGATCCCATAAACATTCTTGGAGACTGAACGTTGATAGTAGTATATCCGTTGAAATATAATTCGTCTGTTAAATTGTTTACTTTTAATGATAATCTGTATTTTGGCTGGTCATAATATAAAGCAGCATTTATAACAGCGTATGATGGTAATGAAAATTTTTGAACATCTGCCGCATTTCCAGATCCTGTAGGATTTCTGTTATATGCGTAAGTTTCACTTGCATAGTTTCCTCCAAATCCTATTCCTAAACCTTTAAATTTTGAAGTTTGTAAACTGTAACTAATCCAGTAGTTAATTAAGTTTTCCGGTCCTGCAGTTTCCGGACGTAATCCATTTACATCTGCATTTGCATCATTTAATTTACTGTTATTGAAAGCATATCCAAAAATGAAGTTCAATCCTGAAATTGGGTTTGCTGTAACTTCTGCTTCAAAACCTTTGCTAGTCTGGTTTCCGTCTTGCACACTTGTATTTGCAATTGGACCTGTTCTTACAATATCTTTTACTTCGATATTGTAGTAACTGAAAGTAGCACTTACTTTATTAGAAAATGTATTTAATTTTACTCCTGCTTCAAACTGATTTGCCTTTTCAGGATCAAAAGCTTTTAGCTCTCCCGTACCATTTACAGCAGCCAATAAATATCCAACGTTTTTAAAACTGTTTTGGTAATTTCCAAAAACAGAAACCTGATCTTTTACTACTTGGTAAACGATACCAAATTTTGGTGATAAAGCATTTTGAGAATAATCTCCATTTTTTGTATTGGCAGCAGGATCAAAAGTTCCGTCATTTTGAAAATGATCAAAACGTACTGCTGCAGAAAGAATTAATTTATCAGTTACATTTATAACATCTGCAATGTATGTACTGTATGTAGTAAGAGAAGTTAGTGCTTTGTACGATGTTCCTTCAGCAAAAAGAGTTTCTACAGCTTTTGGATTAAAATCATAATAATTTGCATTTTCTGTAGTATAATCTACCTCGTCGAAAAGGAAGAATGATGGCAAATAACCATATCCTGTTTTGCTTTCTAAACGGTAAATGTCACCACCAATCAACGCTCTGTGTTTCATTCCAAATAATTCAAATTCTCCGTTGAAGTTTTGTTGGAATTCTAAAACATTATCTCTTCCGTCAATATTCCAGACATTTCTGGACATTTTGTTGTTTCCTAATAAATAAAACCATGTTTGTGGTCCTTCAGACTGGTTTGTACTTGTACTTAAAACAGTTTGAGATTTCCATTTGTCTGAGATCTCATAATTTGCCTGAGCAAAAATGTTACTTGTTTTGGTATTCATCATGAATTCACCACCAGTAAAAGATCTTGTCCAGTTCATTTTAATATCTTTTGCATCATGCAAACCCAGACTATTTGGTGTTGCTCCAAAAGGAATGTAGATTAAAGGCATTGAAGAAGCATCAACATTTGATAATTCTGCATCGATAGAAATAGTTAATCTATCGTTTACTTTATAAGAGAAAGAAGGAGCGAAGAAGTAACTTCTTGTATGTCCGTAATCCTGAAAAGTATTAGCATTGTTATATGCTCCATTTATTCTTAATAGTGCAGTGTCATCGTCATTTAATGAAGTGTTTACATCGGCGGTTAAACGATTTAAGCCATAACTTCCTGATTGATATGATATTTCACCACCAAAATGTTCTGTTGGTTTTTTAGTCACACGGTTAATTAAACCTCCGTAAGAAGTTAAAATACTTCCAAATAATGTTGCAGATGGTCCTTTAATGCTTTCAAGTCTTTCTAAGTTAGAAGCATCAACGTTGTTTGTTATTTTTCCTGCGATTCCGTTTCTTAATAAACTTTGTGTAATAAATCCGCGAGAAGCAAAATAAGATCCACCGTCACCTACACGACCGGTTGAAGCCCAAAGCTGGTAAAGTCCCGGAACATTTTTCAATGCTTCGTCCTGATTTACCACTAATTGATCTTTCATCAAATCTTTGGTTACTACACTATAAACCTGTGAGTTTTCAAGATTTTTGATTGACATTTTAGAAACATAGCTGCTTTCAGCTTTTGTATATTTATTAGCATTACCTTTTACAAAGATTTCCTCTAATTGTTCAGAATTGTTGATGATGATAAAGTTCTTTGTAAGAGTTTCACCTTCATTTACAATAATATTTTCTTCTTTTGCTGAATGTCCAACAGCAGAAATTCTGATGATGTAATTTCCGGGAGTAATGTTTTTTATTTCGTAAAAACCTTGGTTGTCAGTTACTGTACCAATTTTAGTACCTTTTAAAACTACAGAAACATTGTCTGCGGCGTCATTGTTTGAAAGGCTGATTTGCCCTTTGATGGTTGCTTTTTCTTGTGCAAAAATTGTAGTTGAAGTGAACAAAATAAAGCAAAAACTTAATATTGAAAATATAGTTTTAGAACTCATGTTATTTAGAATTGATTTTAATAAGGCAAATGTAAGTGAACAACTTATAC
>SEBM01000056.1 GCA_004296145.1 Flavobacterium sp. | reverse complement strand
CTTACTCATGAGTACATTTTTTTACTATAATGTTACATTAAATCCTTTAAAATAATATTTAAAAAAACTACTTTTGCAGTCTGAAAATCATAACTACACAATGAGCACAACTAAAAAAATACAATCAGCTTTAATATCTGTTTTTTCTAAAGATGGACTTGAGCCTATCGTAAGAAAATTACACGAACAAAATGTTACTCTTTATTCTACCGGAGGAACTGAAGATTTTATTAAAAACTTAGGAATTCCTGTGGTTCCGGTTGAGGATATCACTTCTTTTCCTGAAATTCTTGGAGGAAGAGTAAAAACATTACACCCAAAAATATTTGGTGGAATTTTGAACCGTCAGGATAACGAAAGCGATGTACAGCAAATGAAGGAATTTGATATTCCTCAGATTGATTTAGTTATTGTTGATTTATACCCTTTTGAAAAAACAGTTGCGTCTGGCGCAAGTGAACAGGATATTATTGAAAAAATTGATATTGGCGGAATTTCATTGATTCGTGCAGGTGCAAAAAACTTTAAAGACACTGTTATCGTTGCTTCCGTAAACGAATATAGTTTGCTTTTAGATTTAATCACGGAGCAAAACGGATCTACAACTCTTGAAAACAGAAGATTGTTGGCTACAAAAGCATTTCATGTTTCTTCTCACTACGATGGAGCAATTTTTAATTATTTTAATACAGACGAAACGATCTATAAAGAAAGCATTGACAATGGTCAGGTTTTGCGTTATGGAGAAAATCCACATCAAAAAGGATTCTTTTTTGGAGATTTTGACGCAATGTTTAGCAAAATTCACGGAAAAGAGTTATCTTACAACAACTTGCTTGATGTTGATGCTGCAGTAAACTTAATTAATGAGTTTAAAACTGACGGACCAACATTTGCAATTTTAAAACATAATAATGCTTGTGGTTTAGCTTCAAGAAAAACAATTAGCGAAGCTTATCTGGCTGCTTTAGCTTGTGATCCTACTTCTGCTTTTGGAGGAGTTTTGATTGCAAACACTAAAATAGATTTAGCTACAGCTCAGGAAATTAATAAATTATTTTGTGAAGTGGTAATCGCTCCAAGTTATGATGACGAAGCGATTAAAGTTTTAGAAGAGAAAAAGAACAGAATTATATTAATTCAGAAAGAAGTTGAATTACCTTCAAGACAAGTAAGAACATGTCTTAATGGTTTGTTAATTCAGGAAAGAAATAATATTACTGATACTAAAGAGCATTTAAAAACCGTTACTACCACAGAGCCTACAGCTCAGGAAGTAGAAGATTTGATATTTGCTTCAAAAATTTGCAAGAACACAAAATCGAATACGATTGTTTTTGCTAAAAACGGAACATTAATTTCGTCAGGAACGGGTCAGACTTCAAGAGTTGATGCTTTAATGCAGGCTGTTGATAAGGCAAAAGCTTTCGGATTTGATCTAACAGGAGCTTCTATGGCAAGTGATGCATTTTTCCCATTTCCGGATTGTGTTGAATTAGCCAAAAAAGCAGGAATTACCGCAGTAATTCAGCCGGGAGGTTCAATAAAAGATGAATTAAGCATAAATTATTGCAATGAAAATAATCTTGCAATGGTATTTACCGGAACACGTCATTTTAAACATTAATTTGTTTAACTTTGTTCGATAAATTAATTATAACATTTTAAACCCCTAAAAAACTTATGGGATTTTTTGATTTCATGACCGAGGATATTGCGATAGACCTTGGTACCGCAAACACTTTAATCATTCATAATGACAAAGTTGTTATTGATAGCCCATCTATCGTTGCACGCGACAGAATATCAGGCAAAATCATTGCAGTTGGTAAAGAAGCCAACATGATGCAAGGTAAAACGCATGAAAACATCAAGACCATAAGGCCCTTGAAGGATGGTGTAATTGCTGATTTTGATGCTTCGGAAAAAATGATCAATATGTTCATTAAAAGTATTCCGGCATTAAAGAAAAGAATGTTTACTCCGGCTTTAAGAATGGTGGTATGTATTCCTTCCGGAATTACTGAGGTTGAAATGCGTGCTGTAAAAGAATCTTGTGAAAGAGTAAATGGAAAAGAAGTTTATCTAATTCATGAGCCAATGGCAGCAGCAATTGGTATCGGTATCGATATTATGCAGCCAAAAGGAAACATGATTGTTGATATCGGGGGTGGAACAACAGAAATTGCCGTTATTGCATTAGGTGGAATTGTATGCGATAAATCAGTAAAAATTGCAGGTGACGTTTTCACAAATGATATCGTTTATTATATGCGTACTCAACACAACCTTTTTGTTGGAGAAAGTACTGCTGAGAAAATAAAAATCCAGATTGGTGCTGCTATTGAAGATCTTGACGGACCGCCGGAAGACATGTCTGTTCAAGGTAGAGATTTGCTTACCGGTAAACCAAAACAAGTTGATGTTTCTTACCGTGAGATTGCAAAAGCTTTAGATAAATCAATTCAGCGTATTGAGGATGCCGTAATGGAAACATTATCTCAGACTCCTCCTGAATTAGCAGCCGATATTTACAATACCGGTATTTATTTAGCAGGTGGTGGATCTATGTTGAGAGGTCTTGACAAACGTATTTCTCAAAAAACAGATTTACCAGTTTATATCGCTGAAGATCCTTTGAGAGCAGTTGTACGTGGTACAGGAATGGCACTTAAAAACATTGCAAAATTTAAAAGTATCTTAATCAAATAAGATTCTAAATAATAATCAAACCCTTTTATTAGAGTTGAATTATAACATTTAACTCTAATAAAATTTGAACCTATAAAGCATATCCTGAAACAAAATAACCAAACAAGAAATGCAGCAAATTTTTAATTTCATCATAAGAAACAGTAATCGATTGCTGTTTTTGCTGCTTTTAGGTATTTCGTTGGTTCTCACAATTCAATCTCATTCGTACCATAGAAGCAGAGTAATTAGTTCGGCAAATTTTTTAAGCGGAGGTGTTTACGAAAAAATTAATCGCGTAAACGAATATTTGAACTTAAGAACCGAAAATGACGAATTGGTACTTGAAAACGCAAGATTAAAAAGTCTTTTGTTTAATAAAAAAGACACAACCAAAATACCTTTGTCCGACAGCATAAAAGGAGTAAAACCTGCTGACATTATCGTTTCAAAAGTAATTCATAATTCATACAGCACGCACGAAAACTATATCACTTTAAATTCCGGAGCAAAAGAAGGAGTTAAACAGGATATGGGAGTTATCAACAGTTTAGGTATTGTTGGAGTTGTAGATAACACATCTACGAATTACTCTACTGTGGTGAGCATTTTGAACATGAAATCACAAATTAATGCGAAAATTAAAAAATCAAACCATTTTGGTTCTTTAACCTGGAATGGAAAAAGCACTGGTTTTGTACAGTTAGAAGACGTTCCAAGATTGGCTTCTATCAGAAAAGGAGATACTATTGTAACTGGTGGACAATCTGTAATTTTCCCTGAAGGAATCAATATCGGAACTGTAGATAAAATTTACATTAAAGACAAAACAAGCTTTTATGTTATTAACGTAAAACTGTTTAACGACATGACCAATCTTGGACATGTTTATATTATTAAAAGTAAAAACAGAGAAGAACTTATTAATTTAGAAAAAAAGGAGAAAGATGAATAGCGCCTTGTTAGTCAATATTTTTCGATTTATTATGTTACTGGCAATTCAGGTTGTTATTTTCAATAATATGAACTTTTTGGGATACATAAGCCCTTTTCCTTATCTATTGTATATTATCCTTTATCCTGTAAACAGTAACAGATCAGGTTTGATTATTTCAAGTTTTTTACTGGGAATTACTATGGATATGTTTAGTAATTCAGGCGGAATACATGCCACAGCGTGTGTTATCTTGGCATATTACAGGCCTTACATTTTCAAATTCTCCTTTGGATTAAGTTATGAATATCAAACGATTAAACTTAATGAATCATTAACACCAGAACGTTTTTCATTTATTTTAGTTTCAGTTATTTTACACCATATTGTTCTGTTTACTCTTGAAGCTTTTCAATTTAAATTTATTTGGGATATTTTACTCCGAACTTTGTTTAGCTCCATATTTACAATTATCATTTCAATTATCATAATTTATCTTATTAAGCCCAATAGAAGATGAGAAAAGTCCTGCTGCCCTCTTTAATTATTATTGCAGCATCTTTGCTAGTGATGAGGATATTTTATTTGCAGGTTATTGATGATTCTTTCAAATTAAAATCAGAAAATAATGCTATAAAAAAAGTATATGATTATCCTGAAAGAGGATACATATATGATCGAAATGGTAAATTATTAGTAGCAAATCAGGCATCATACGATATCATGGTTATTCCTCGCGAAATCAAGGAAAACCTGAATGTTGGAGAATTCTGTACATTACTTAACATCACAAAAGAAGAATACGAAAGAAGAATTGCCAAAGCAAGGGTTTACAGCCCAAGACTTCCTTCTGTTTTCTTGTCTCAGTTAAACAAAGCTGAATTTGCAGCCTTTCAGGAAAAAATCAGGAAATACGAAGGCTTTTACTTTCAGAAAAGATCACTTCGTGACTATGAAGTAGATTATGGCGCTAATATTTTTGGATTCATAACTCAGGTAAACGAAAGTTTAATTGCCAAAAATCCTTATTACAACAGTGGTGATTTAATTGGGAAACAAGGTGTAGAACAAAGTTACGAGGAAATCTTACGCGGAATAAAAGGTATTAAATACATTCAGAAAGATAAATACAACAGGGAAATCGGTTCTTATAAAGAAGGGAAATACGATACCATTGCCGTTGCCGGAGAAGATATTAACCTGACTATTGATGCTGAACTACAAAAATACGGTGAAGAATTGATGATCAATAAACGAGGAGGAATTGTAGCCATTGAGCCTAAAAGCGGTGAAATTCTTGCATTAGTTACTGCTCCATCTTATGATCCGGGTATTTTGGTAGGAAGGCAAAGATCAAAAAACTATACGATTTTGTATCACGACTCTATTGCTAAACCTTTGTATGACAGAGGTCTTTTGGCTGAATACCCTCCGGGATCTCCGTTTAAAATCTTAACGGGTTTAGTTGCACTACAAGAAGGCGTAATCAATGAGCAGACTACTTTTATGTGTCATCATGGTTTTAGTTATGGTCGCGGCCGTTTTATGAAATGCCACGGTTTTGGCCCACATCAATTACATAACGGTATTTACAATTCATGTAATACTTATTTTGCCCAATCTTATATGTTGACCATTAACAAATTTAATGATCCGGCAAAAGCTGTTGACGTATGGAGTAATCACGTCAAAAGTTTTGGATTAGGTCAGTTTATGGGATATGATTTGCCAATTGGTAAAAAAGGAAACATTCCGACTTCTAAAACATATAAAAAAATATACCCGAACGGCGGCTGGAGAAGTACAACAATTGTATCGAATGCTATTGGGCAGGGAGAGGTTTTAATGACTCCAATTCAACTAGCCAATATGATGGCAACAGTTGCAAATCAGGGATATTATTATACGCCTCATATCATCAAAAAAATTGAAGGAAAAAAAATAGATGCAAAGTTTACAACCAAGCATGAAACTACAATTGACAAAAAATATTTTCCTCCGGTTATAAGTGGTTTGTTTGATGTTTACAACAAAGGAACAGCTTATGCCCTAAGAGTTGAAGGGATTGATATTTGCGGAAAAACCGGTACTGCTGAAAACTATGCAAAAATTGACGGCGTAAGAACAAAACTAAAGGATCACTCTATTTTTGTGGCTTTTGCACCAAAAGACAATCCTAAAATTGCAATCGCAATCATGATTGAAAATGGAGGTTTTGGAGCAAATGTTGCGGGTCCAATTGCGAGTTTGATGGTTGAGAAATACCTGAGAAAGAAAATTACAAGAACTGATTTGGAAATTCGTGTTTTAAATAAAAGCTTAGTAAGCGAATATGCAAAAGTTGGCGGAATAAATCCTGCGAGTTTAATTGAATCGACTCCAAAAGATTCTGTTTTAAAAGCTAAGATGATTGTTCCAAAAACAACTACTCCAAAAACAGAGCCAAAAAAATCAGCATTAGATACCATTAAAGAGAACTAACAAAGATTATTTCAAATGAAAAATCAAAGTGTAAAAAAAAATATTGACTGGATAAGTGTTATTATCTACTCTGTACTTGTCGTATTAGGGTGGTTAAACATTTATTCCTCTTCATTATTATCTACTGATGGTACGTATGAAAAACAATTAATATTTATTGCCTGTACAATTCCATTAATATTTGTTGTTCTTTTTGTAGACGGAAAATTTTATGAAAAATATGCCAGTATTATTTTCGGAGTTGCCTTATTATCTCTGGCTGGTTTATTTCTTTTTGGAAAAACAATTGCAGGTCAAAGATGTTGGTATGCCATCGGAAGTTTTACGATACAACCATCAGAATTTGCAAAAGCAGCAACAGCTTTAGCATTAGCGAAATATTTAAGTGACAGCCAGATCAATTTAAAAGAGACAAACAGACAAATTCAGGCGCTTGCTATTGTCTTTTTACCTGTTCTTTTAATCTTACCTCAACCTGACCCGGGAAGTGCTTTGATATACAGTATTTTCCTTATCGTGTTATTTAGAGAAGGATTACCTTCCTGGTACATCTGGACAGGTTTTTTAGCCATCGTATTGTTCGTATTAACACTGGTACTGGAACCTTATGTGGTAATCTTAATTTCGCTTGGAGTACTAATAATTATCCATTTTAAAGGGCGGGCCGTTGACAGAAACCTTCTTTTAAGTGCTATTTTATTAGTCCTTATATCTGGTTTTGTCTTATCCGTTGATTATGTTTTTGACAACGTTTTTAAACAGCACCACAGAGACCGTTTTAATATTTTGCTGGGAAAATCTGTAGACATGAAAGGTATCGGATACAATACTAACCAATCTGAAATCGCAATTGGATCTGGTGGCTGGATTGGAAAAGGTTTTCTTGAAGGCACACAGACTAAAGGAGGTTTTGTTCCTGAACAACATACCGATTATATTTTTACAACAGTTGGTGAAGAATGGGGATTTGCCGGATCATTGGTTGTAATTTCTCTTTTTGTTGGATTATTTTTAAGGGTTATCTATTTAGCCGAAAGGCAAAAAACAAAATTTAGCCGGGTTTACGGTTATTGTGTTGCCGGAATTTTATTTATACACTTCTTTGTAAATATTGCAATGGTTGCGGGAATTTTTCCAACAATTGGAGTTCCGTTGCCGTTCTTTTCATATGGAGGTTCAGGACTTTGGGGATTCACCATTTTATTGTTTATTTTCCTGAAAATGGATGCCAATAAGGTGAATGAATGGTAGGGAGAAAAGGGGCTGAGGGGCTAAGTTACAAAGGTGCAAAGGTTTAATTTCTTAGCTTAAGCGTCATTTTGAATACTAATTAAATTTATTTTATAAACTGATTATAACATAAAAAAAGTCCGAAGTTTTTAGCTTCGGACTTTTTTGTATTAGATATTTTCGCTTGGTCTTTTCTTTAAAAGTTTAAGTAAAACCGGGAATGTCGAAATGATGATGATTATAATAATAATATATTCTATATGCTCTTTTAAATCTATTCCTTGTTTTAAAAACACACCGTATAAATAATGTCCCGAAAAGATTAATAAAAATGACCAAAGGAATGAACTCAATACATTATAAAACATGAATTTCTTTTTGTCCATTGAAACTATACCGGCAATTATTGGAGCGAATGTTCTGAAGATTGGAAGAAAACGAGCATAGATAATTGCTTTACCACCGTATTTTTCAAAGAAATCTTTTGATTGTAACAGGTATTTCTTTTTGAACCAGAATGAATCTTCTTTTTTAAATAAATAATAGCCACTTTTAGCTCCAAACCAATATCCTGTCATGTTTCCGAAAACTCCCATTATGGCAACCAAAAGTGAGAGCAAAAAAACATTTATAAAATCACCGGGAATATGAATAACATTTTCTATAAGGTCACGACTGTAAATTCCGGCTAAAAAAAGTAAACTGTCTCCAGGTAGAAAAAAACCTGCAAAAAGTCCTGTTTCAGCAAATACTATAAACAAGACTATATATAAACCAATTTGAAAACCGCCAATACTTAAAGTGATATAAAATTCAGGATTAACTAATTGGGTCCAGTCGAAATTATTCATAAATGTATTTGGTTATATTTAAGTTCGTGAAAGTAACAATAATTTACTTCAACCACAATAAAATGCAGTATTTTAAAGATAAATTAACGATTCAAAAAGCCCGGGCTTTACACCCGGGCTCTTAAATTAATTTATTGTCTTTCGTATTTGCAGCAAGTATGTAAACTGTCATAATCGGCCTGCGCTGCTTTTACTTCTTTGGTATCATGTCCAGCTTTTGCAATTGCTTTATTTAAGTCTGCAGATGAACATTTCTCTTCATTTAAAATTACAGTAAGCTGGTGAGAACTAATATCCCAATTTGCCGTTTTAACGCCCGGGACACTAAAAGCAGCTTTTTCGATGCGCTTTTTGCATTGTTCGCAATTTCCGTTCACTTCAGTGGTATACTTTAAATTTTTGTTTTTCTTCGTTTGTGCCTGAGCAGAAAATCCTAAAAAAGTTATGATGGCAATTAAAATTATTTTTTTCATTTTGTCTATTATTTATTGTTATTGAAATTTATTTTTGTGTTTTATTTAATCTTAAATCGTAATCCTGCGTAATACATTTGTCCAAAAATTGGGGCATAAGCTACTGAAGCGTCAAAATTTGGTCCAAATGGATCATTGGCTCCTAAAATTGCTTTTTCCTGTTTATAATTCCCAATGTTTTCTCCGCCAATATACACTTCGAATACCGGAGAAAAAACTCTTGTTACCTGAAGATTCATCACAGCATAAGATGGCGAAAATTCAGAAAACTGATCTTCTGCAGGATTAGATGCTGTGTAAGGCAATTGCTGTTTTCCGGACCAGTTAAAAGTATAATCAAACTTCCATTGTTTGTCATTATTCAAATTGGTTTCATACTCAAGATTTCCCAGAAAACGATGTTTTGCCTGTAATGGTCGTTGAAATGTTCCACGCAAATAATCTGTCTGAATGTCGTAATATTTATAAGCTGTACGGAGATTAAGGTTATGAATTAATTCATAATTGAATTCAACCTGAAGACTATTTGCAAACGAATTTCCTTTTAGGTTATAAAACAAAACTTCCTGCGGACTTTGCATAAGATCAACAACAGCCTGATTTTGAAAATCGGTTCTGTATAAGTCAAAACCTGCTTCTGCATTTTTATTAAAAAGTTTAAATTTCTGAGAAAAACTTATTCCGTAATTCCATGCAATTTCCGGGTTTAAACCGTAAATCTTTCCGCCATTATCCAAAATTGAAAAAGCTCTTGAACTGGCAAAAAGTTGTTGATTTTCGGCAAAAATATTAGCCGAACGTTTTCCTCTTCCGGCAGAAAAACGAAGCACTCCATCTTTCCACGGATTGTATCGCACATGCAAACGCGGTGTTACAAAAAAGCCAAGCCTGTTATGATTATCTACTCTCCCACCGAGAATGAAACTAAAATTATCGGTATTGTCATAAGTATATTCAAAAAAAGCCCCAACAGAATTATCGACTCTGCTATAGTCATTTACATTCACAAATTCCTGATACTGATCATACGTAAAGTTCAATCCTGTCGTGAATTTGTGCATCGTATTATTGATAATTGAATTAAAAATAAGATTTGAATAATAACTGTTTTGTTTGATATCATATTGATTCAACCCAAAATAAGATTCCTGATTGTGACTATTAAAAGCATTTTGAAAACCAATACTCTGATAAGGCATATCGGGAAAAACATATCCGATTTTTGTAGAAACCTCAAAACGTTCGGTATTGATTTCTGATCCCCAGTAATTGGTTATTCCGCGATCTCTGTCTTTATCAAAATTGACTTCGCCAGTTTGCTTTTTATCATTCATATATCTGAAATTGATAAAACTAACCAAACCACTTTCGGGATCATAAAACTGATATCGGTTTAGAATATTAATTTGTTTTCCTAACGGATTGTCCAGAAAACCATCATTATTCATGTCGTTTTTTGTCACGCGGGTATTTCCGTGAAGAAATAAACTGGTTGCCCATTTATCTGATATTTTTTTGTTGAAATGCGTATTCAGCTCAAAACGGGAATCGGTTGAACCGTAAGCATTCAAAAAAAACGGAATATCATTTAAGGGTTTTAAAAGTTCTGTATTGATTTGCCCCGAAATACTTTCGTAACCATTGATAACGCTTCCGGCTCCTTTTGTAATCTGAACACTTTCGATCCAGGTTCCCGGAGTAAACGACAATCCATAAGCTTGGGAAGCACCGCGAACCGAAGGAATATTTTCTTCGGTAATCATTAGATACGGACTTGTTAATCCGAGCATTTTGATTTGTTTTGTTCCTGTCAAGGCATCAGAAAAATTGACATCTATAGACGGGTTTGTTTCAAAACTTTCGGCCAGGTTGCAACACGCTGCTTTTAAAAGTTCTTTACTTGTAATTACAGAGGTATTTGCTGTGAGTGTATAGGATTTTTTAATTCCTTTTTGCTTTTTTGTAATTTTTACTTCCTTCAGGTCTTCTTGTGAAAACATAGAAACGGAAAGCAAAAACATAACAAAAAGCATTACATTTTTTTGCATAAAAAATTGATTTTAATGTTATTAGAAACCGTTCCTTATGTTTAAAATATAAAATAAGCGAACAGTAAAACACAAGCATAGTTTTGCTTGATTCTAAACATTAAAATCAGGAATAAAAAATGTATTGATTGTATAATTTGAATAAGGGGGGCGCATTCGCATCAGAATAATACGAAATGATCTGATTGTTTTTGAAATTTGGAATTGCAAGAAAAGCAATTGGTGTGTATTCCTGAATTATTGCAGGAAAAGCAATTTGAAAAAAGAAAAACTTGAAAGTCGCATCATCTGATTTTTTCTCCAAATGAACAACTTTGTCTTTGCAACATGAGTTTTTCTTTTCGACAGATCCGCAGCATTTTTTTTCCGGAGATGCTTTTTCTGTTGTATTTAAAGATACAGAAGCAATTTTTCCTCCACAATAATGCACATCAAAAGCAAACCCAATGTTGGAAACCAACAAGAGGAAAGCCAAAAATAATCCTGTGCACTTCTTTAAATTCATATTGCAAAATTATTCAAAAAGAGTTTACAAAAGATGTAATGAAATGTTATTTTTTGAGATTTTGCATCTGATAATAAAATGCAGGAATAAATAATAACACAAATATGGGTTGAATAATAAATCTTCTGACATAAAAAAGAAGCCAGTTTCCGTTGGGATAAAACTTAAGAATTATAAAGAACAAAACGAAAAGAATGAGAAAAAAAAACAGATACAAAAATGTACTAAATTTAAAAATTTCGACATCTTTAAATAATACGTAAATAAGTAAAAGCGATAAAACAGAATTTAAAAAATAGCGCAGTAACAGCCCGAAAAAAAGTTTAAACACATCTACTTCAGGAAAAGGCTGACTTTTAAAATCAGAATCAAAATAAACCAACAACGGATCGTAAAACAATTGATTTTCAAAACTTCTGATCAAAACAAAACAAAACACAATGAACCCTGCGATTATGATTTTGATTTTGTGTTCTTTTATTTTATTTAGCATATTTTGAAAATTTATTTACCCAGATTACCCATAAGACAAAAACAAGTCCATAAATAATCAGCGGAAAAAATACGCCATGAAGGATATGTTCATTTTCCGGAAATTTAAATAATAAAACGGCTAAAAGAGCAATCCTGATAACATTCAGAATATAAATTAATAAAACACCCGATAAGATAAAATAGAATGTTGTTTTGAATTTTCCTGAAAAGGCAACTATAAATGAAATAAATAAGATAATAACACTTACAGCGTTGCAGCCTTCTATGATTCTTAAGGTGTATTTTTTGTTGTACCAAACTTCTAATGAAGGACTTGAAATGCTTTTTACAATTTTTATATCGCAATTAAACAATTGCATAAGCTGATCTACATTTTTACCAATAACATTCGTTATTCCGTCGACATCATTGACCCCAAAACTGTTTAAGTAAAGTTTGTAAATCAAAGTCAAACCGATATAAGCAGCAAAAAAAGTGCTTATAAAAATGAGGAAAGGTTTAAATTGCTGTAAATATTTTTTCAAAGGAAAATTTTTA
>SEBM01000567.1 GCA_004296145.1 Flavobacterium sp. | reverse complement strand
AAATATTCTTTTAATTGTTTGATATACTGTATCACAATTCCTGCAAAAAAGAAATTCTGAAAGCTTAAGAAGTGAATATTGCCAGATTATTCTGCTATATCTTCTTACTTGCAAAGATTATCCAAAAAACTGTAATACCACTAAGTATAAAAATAATCCCCAATATTAAATTCATTCTGTCATCCATCTTTGTAAGCTACAAAAAATATGATGACATTCAGATGATTTACGTAAAATACAACCTGAGGGGTTAGAGTAGTCTATAGATTGTATTTAAAAAATATAAATCATCGCTTTGTAAATGAACAAGGCGATAGCGATTGAATATTGTGAGAATTGCATCGATTGTGAATAAAATCCCAATCAAATACCAAGAAAGATTTGATTAAACGACCTTCAACTTAGACCTTTTTTTGGCCATGCCGACAATATTTTTAGCAACTTTTCCTCTTTTTGTGATGGCAAGTTCAAATTCTACTGAGCTACCTATATAAAGACCCTTTGCTTTACAATCTGATATATCGAAATAAATACTTTGAACTACTAATTCCTGTGAGATTAATCCGAAACCTCTTTGCTTATTGTAAGCTGTAATGACACCATTCATCATGTTTAGTTTTGAGCGTTAATTGATATAAACATAGTTGATTGTGTATAAAAAAAATAATGCAGTAGATATTCTATCACAATAAATAGATATGATTTGTACCTAAGTTGATTATCGTAGAATATCGGGTTGGTATGACTATTAAATCAGATCGCTAATTATGATAATTAAAACTTAAAAATATTTTAAATGTTTAATCATTAGTTTAAAACCATCGCTATGAAAAATGTAAATAAAAAAAGTTCTACCAAAGAACTTAATGAAGTTAAAGAAGGCGATATCATAAAGGATGATACCGGGAAAAAAGGTGAAGTTGCAGACATAGAAATTTTGAATAGAAAGAAGGAAACGCAATACTATTACAAGATCAAAAATGATGGAACAATTCTCGTAATTAAATAATAGGTTCAGTTGGATTTATTTATTGGCGATTAGAAATATTTAAGGATATTTGCGCAAAAGTATTGATCCATGCAAAATATTAAAAACATCATTTTTGATTACGGAAACGTAATTTTCGATATCGATTTTAGAATTGCCCAGGCTTCGTTTAAAAAACTTGGCATAACAGATATAGAAAATTTCTTTGCACATAAAGGCCATAATCAAATATTTGATGATTTTGAAACCGGCGCAATCTCTCCGGCACAGTTTCGCGAGGGTATAAGAAAAGCTGCTGAGAAACCTGATTTAACTGATGCGCAGATTGATGAGGCATGGAATAGCTTATTAATTGGAACCCATCAACAAAATCATAATTTGTTACTGGCGGTAAAAGAGAAATACAGAACTTTTCTATTAAGTAACAACAATGAAATCCACTACGAATGGATTATCAATTACCTGAAAACAACTTTCGAACTGAACAATTACGATGACTATTTTGAGAAAGCTTACTTTTCTCAGCAAATGAAATTGCGTAAACCTAATACTAATATTTTTGAGCAAGTATTAAAGGAAAACAACTTAAATCCTGCCGAAACTTTGTTTATAGATGATAGTCCGCAGCACATCGAAGGGGCAAAAAAAGTGGGGTTAAATACGTTATTGATGACTGAAAAACCAGCTCAACTGGAATCGTTTTTGAAAGCCAACGGCGTTTTGTAAATTAAGGTTATGGCGGAAAAGAAATACAAATCTCTTAAAGAGTTTTATCCCTATTATCTAAGTGAGCATACCAATACAACTTCCAGAGTACTTCACTTTATTGGAACAGGGTTAGTTGTACTCGCCTTTTTTACAGGCTTTCTTTTTCATGATTGGCGTTTTTTCTTGGCGATGCCGATTTTAGGATATGGTTTTGCGTGGGTAGGTCATTTCTTTTTTGAGAAAAATAAACCCGCAACTTTTGAATATCCGGGTTATAGTTTAGCCAGCGATTTTATCCTTTTTTACGATTTGCTTACTGGAAAACAAGGGTTTGTAGTGAAGAAAGATTAGCAACTTATTTTAAACCGTTGGTTAAAACCAATGGCAATGAATTATAAACATAGTCTTTTATCCGCTATTTATTGCAGGCTGCTTGAGCTGCCTGGTTGGTATTAAAGATTAGCGGTGTTAGCAAAACCTTTGTTCTTAAACCCGATTGGAGCGAAAATACTTTTTGCAGCAGGTCTTCGACAAGTTCGAACTAACAATATCAAAAAGATTGAAGCAGAAAGCGGGACTACTAAATCCGAAGAACCACCACACTTTCCTTTCCAAATAAAAAATGGAATCATCCTTTCGGTAATTCCATTTCTCATTTAAGCAAGTGCCTTATAATTTCCGTCTTTTCAACTCCCTTTCAATTAAACCCAGCTCCCTACCTGTCTGCCCTGCAACCGAAGTATTTTCCTGTGCTCTTCTAAAAAGATATGGCATAACCGCTTTAATAGGTCCGTAAGGAACATATTTAGCAACATTATAGTTGGCGTCGGCAAGGTTGAAACTTAAATTATCGCTCATACCTAACAATTGAGCGAAATATACATGCGGGTGATTATGTGCCACTTTTTTCTCATCCAAAAGGTAAGTTAATAAACGGCTGCTATCTTCATTGTGCGTACCACAAACAATGGCAATTTCTTCAATATGGTCTACGCAATAACGTAAGGACTCATTATAATCTTTATCTGATGACTCTTTATCAGGTTGAATTGG
>SEBM01000566.1 GCA_004296145.1 Flavobacterium sp. | reverse complement strand
CATCTAAGATATGGATATCAGCCTCTAAGGCATTTATGGTTCTTGATGAAAACTTCTCGTTTTGAATTGCAAATTTGGTGCTAACAAATAAATGATCTTCTTTCAATGGCGTTTTTAGTGCTCTTTTTGTTCTTGCAAGCCTGTCTCTCAATGCGACTAAGCTAGCAAGCTCCTGAATGATTTTTCTCTTTCCTTGCCATAACCTTAAATCATCCTTTAATTTTTTGAGATAAGTGGCAATTCTTATGGAATCAAGCTTGTCATTCTTACCTCTCAAATTACCTAGTGAGTTTTTGATATGAGTGGGGTTTTCATAAACAATATTTGCTTTTTTCCTTTCTAATATACTCAAGATTTTATTGGAATAAATTCCGGTATGTTCCATTCCAAACACTGAATTTGATAGCTTAAATCCATTAATTTCTTTTAGCTCAACGAGCATCGATGCTATTGCAGTGTCGTCATTTGCGATTTTTTTATGATAGATCAGTTTTTCTACATTCATAATCGCAAAGTCAAGGGTCAATTTACTAACATCAATTCCAATAAAGTATTTATATCGTTTCATGTTTAAATAGTTGTCCCTTGACAGTTGGGCATCTCATCGTAATATAGGTCTTGATCCTCATTTTGATATTGATTCAACCCAACTGAATGTTTATACTTATCTCCTGCAAAACTTAAAATCCTTAATCATGCCGTAAGTCTTTGTCTTGATGGTATACATAGGTCATTTTAACTCATTGCCTTTCAATAATTACTTCGCATTAAGGGACATTTTTCTTTGAAGTCCAGTTATTTTATGATGACAAATTTTAAGGAATTACACACATCACAAATCCACTTGTTTTTTTTTATTTCAACTTATACCAACATAAGTTTTTTTGTTCGTTGACTGATGCAAATATTTTTGCTCATCGCCTCAATAAAGAAACGTCAATTTTTCAATTTTATGCACTGGCAAAATACTTCGGTATTTAAGTCCCTTGATATTTGTGTAAGATGACTTAATCAGCTATATGGTTCAACATATAATGACTCCAAGATTATGAGGTTTAAGACAGGCAAATGTTCGCTTTTATGATACATTTTCTATTTGCGGAATACTGCATATAAGCTTAAGCTGATAGGGGAGGGATATCTTCTTTTTTGAGACTTGATATGCTTTAAATATCTATACACAAATTTAAAATCCAATAGCTGCTTACCGGCCTTTTTTTAGATGGGCTTTCTTTTGTTGAATATGCTAATCACATCACTTGGTCACTGTAAACGTTTTGGCTTCATACAGTATGGTGTTATCATAAATTCCTTGCACAATCATTTGAAAATTCCCTGTAATATTGTCCCAAAAACGAAGCGTTAAGCAGTTCAAATATCAATTCAGTAAATGACTTATTAAAAGTATGTTTGATGCTATATTTAGGAATGTGACGAATATCATTATTGGAGCAAAATAAGCTTTAATCAATCATCCTAACATTCACTTAAATGATTTAATTTTTTAGATTGATGGAGAAAGTAGAAATTATTAAACTTATAGAAAATACAAAAGCTGTAAACGGGCAAAAAATAATATCATTATTACTGCCTGGTTTAAAATTCAGTTTGGATGAGCCTGCTGCAATAAAGCAATCAAGGTCGCAAATTGGGGGAGCGCCCAAGATCTTTGATCAGAATTATCCATCACTTCATGATGTTCCCATAATCTTTTTAGCACAAATTTCTTTAGATGATATTCATTACCTGAATGGTTTATTGCCTAAAAGCGGCCTGCTATGTTTTTTTATACTCTTAAATGATATTGGCAACCGTTATCCTGACCAAAAAAATGAATTTAAAGTCGTGTTCGTCAACAGTACGATACAAGGCAATGTTAATGGAAAAAGTGAGGAAATTCCAGCATTTCCTATTTCCTTTGTCGAACAGTATACCTTTCCTTCCTATCATGAAAATCTGATTGTTAAAAATAATATTAGTGATGAAGATTTATTTTTGATGGAATCGCTTGAAATGGAACTTCAATCGGCATCGGCATTGACTGATATCGGGCATCAAATATTAGGGCATCCAAACGCTGTTCAGGGTACAGTAAGGTTTTGGTGGGCTGCGAAATATTTAGGTATTGATCATATTGATGCCATCACCCAGGAGCAAATGGATCGCATTAACCGGGAGGAAGATCAGTTTGTACTTTTGCTTCAGTTAGATTTTAGCGATCCAAAAATCGGCATTGAGCATTTTGGAGATAGCGTTGCTTACTTTGGTATCCATGAAGAAGATTTGGCTAAGGAGAATTTTGATAATGTGATCCTGGTGATGCAAAATACCTAATGAGTAGATTATACCATAGTTAGGCATGTCAAGCCCTTAGCAGCTGCATGCACAGGGAAGTGGTGGTATCCCCTTTCTTTTGACCCATCCATTTCTTTGTATAGACATAGTTTTAAGGATAATAATGCTATTTTGTTGACCATAAAATAGAAAACAAGGGTGGCTTACATTAATGTATGGGAATTAGTTTAATGAAAAACAAATCTCATTATCCATTGGCTATCTTAAAGCCGAAGGGATGTTTTCCAATTAGTTAATTTTTGAAGATAGGTGATAATATATTTGCAGACTTATCTCCTTTAAAAAACTATTCGCTTGGCCTGAGTGGATTGAAGCTCAACCTAAAGGGAACGTTTTATCATGAATATAAGTTTAGCTTGAGTAAATTTAAAATTATTGTTTATGACCCTAAGAC
>SEBM01000055.1 GCA_004296145.1 Flavobacterium sp. | reverse complement strand
ATAGAAATCTTTAATGAATTCAAAAGATTAAAAGGAGAAAAAATTATCGTCGATGAAAAATTAGTTTTATTAAGAATTCAAGAGAAAATAGAAAAATGTCAATAGAATCAAACTTAAATTCCATAAAAGCTTCATTACCGGAAAACGTAACATTAGTTGCTGTTTCTAAAACAAAACCTGTTTCTGACTTAATGGAAGCTTATGAAGCCGGACAGCGTATTTTTGGAGAAAACAAAATCCAGGAAATGACCGATAAATGGGAAGAAATGCCAAAAGACATTCAATGGCACATGATTGGTCATGTACAAACAAACAAGGTCAAATTTATGGCACCATTTGTGAGTTTAATCCATGGAGTTGACAGTTTAAAATTATTAGAAGAAATCAATAAACAAGCAGCAAAAAATAACAGAATTATAGATTGTCTTCTTCAAATTTATATTGCCGAAGAAGAAACAAAATTCGGTCTTGACGAAAAAGAATTAAACGAACTTATTTCATCTCAGGATTTTAAAGAGTTAAAAAATATTCGTATTTTAGGAGTAATGGGAATGGCGACCTTTACAGACAATCAAAACCAAATAAAAAAAGAATTTACACATCTGAAATCTATTTTTGATTCCTTAAATTCTACCTTACCTGTTTCTATAATTTCAATGGGAATGTCCGGCGATTATCAATTGGCAATTGAATGCGGAAGCACAATGGTACGCATTGGAAGCAGCATATTTGGAGGCCGTTAAAAATACCTTGTAATGACGCATTCCTGCGCCCTGCAAAAAAACTGAATACTGATACTGAACACTGAATACTGAATTTGTACGCAATACTAGACATAGAAACAACTGGAGGACAGTTTAACGAAGAGGGAATTACCGAAATCGCCATCTATAAATTTGATGGTCACGAGGTAGTGGACCAATTCATTAGCCTTGTCAATCCCGAAATTCCGATTCAGCCCTTTGTGGTGAAATTAACCGGAATCAATAACGCTATGCTGCGTTCTGCACCCAAATTTTTTGAAGTTGCCAAACGAATAATCGAAATCACTTCAGACTGTATTATTGTTGCACACAACGCTTCTTTTGATTACCGAATTCTTCGCACAGAATTCCGTCGTTTAGGTTACGATTTTGAAGCCAGAACACTTTGTACAGTAGAATTGGCCAAAAAGCTAATTCCGGAACAAACATCTTATAGCTTAGGAAAATTAGTCCGTGCACTCGGAATTCCGATGGCAGATCGGCACCGAGCCAGCGGAGACGCCATGGCAACGGTAAAATTATTCAAGATGCTTTTAGAAAAAGATCTTGAAAAAACAATCGTAAAAGATTTCATCAAACTGGAAGTTGAAAAAGGAATCGCACCAAAATTATTAGATCTTGTCAATCAAATGCCTGCCAAAACTGGCATTTATTATATTTATAATGAAGCTGGTACGCTAATTTACATCGGCAAAAGCCAAAATATAAAAAAGAGGATCAATCAGCATTTTACCGGAATCACAACCAAAAGCAAAAAAATTCAGGCAGAAGTTTTCACGATTACGTATGACGAAACCGGAAGCGAATTAATAGCGCTATTAAAAGAAAGCGAAGAAGTAAAAATAAATCGTCCGAGATATAATCGTTCACAGCGCAAAACGTTTTTTCCATACGCATTATATGCAGAAAAGGACAGCAACGGGTATCTAAATCTAAAGCTTGAAAAAGCCGATGGCAGAAAAAAAGAAATCACCTCTTATGCCAATTTGCAAGAAGGTAAAAATGCACTCTTCAGGTTAACATCAAAGCATAATTTATGTCAAAAATTAACCGGATTGTACCAAACCAAAACTGAATGCTTTCAATATAAAATCAAAGAATGTGACGGTGCTTGCATTGGCGAAATCACTCCTGAAATATACAACGCACGCGTACAGGAATTAATTTCTGAAAATAGTTTTGAGAACAAAAGCATGATTCTCATTGACAGAGGAAGAAATGTAAACGAACGAAGCGCTGTCTTAATTGAAAACGGAGTTTATAAAGGATATGCCTATTATGATTTGAATTATCAAATTACAAATATTGAAATCCTAAAAAACATTCTGATCCCGATGCAAAACAATCGCGATGTCAAAAACATAATTCAAAATCACATCCGAAGAAGCAAAAACCTAAAAATCCTTCATTTTTAATACTTACAAACTTTAACGTATCTTCGTAGGAATGACAAAAAATAAATCAAAATACGAGATTTTTAGAGAAAAAATCAAAATCATTCTCTACGGAACGAATACCATTTTGGGCCGAATGTTCGATTTGGTACTTCTGGGATTAATTTTGTTAAGTGTTCTTTTGGTCATGCTCGATACCGTTGAAGGCATTAATCACAAATATCATTCACAACTACTTATCTGCGAATGGGTTATTACCGTTTTCTTTACAATAGAATATATTTTACGCGTAATTTCCATTCAGAAACCATTAAAATACATCTTTAGCTTCTACGGAATAATTGACCTTTTAGCCATATTACCCATGTATCTTTCGATATTTTTTCCGGCTACAAGCGTTCTCACCATTGTGCGTGTATTACGTTTTTTCAGATTATTCAAAATTCTGCATATTCCGCAGATTTCGCATCAATCCTTTCAATTAAAAGAAGCACTTGAAGCCAGTAAAGAAAAAATCCTTGTTTTTATCTACTTTGTTGTCATCAGTGCCGTAATAATTGGCGCCATGATGTATGTGGTTGAAGGCAAAGAAAGCGGTTTTACAAGTATTCCTGTCGGCATATATTGGTCTATTGTTACCTTGACAACAGTGGGTTATGGTGATATATCGCCTGCAACTCCTTTAGGACAATTTTTAGCCTCTCTGGTAATGATAATGGGTTACGGAATCATTGCTGTACCAACTGGAATCGTAACGGCAGAATTTGCCAAAAGCAGTTTAAGAAATAGTTCAGTAAGTACAAAAAAAACATGCAAAAAGTGCAATTCGCAAGTACACTTTGACAACGCAAAATATTGCTACCAATGCGGAACCATGTTACCAAATAATTAATTTATGAAGCCAATCCGGCTGTGCATTGCAACTCCTCATTATAGCAGTTGTTTTTTAAGGCATAAAAGGAGCTTCCGTAGGTCGCTCTTTTCTACCAAAAAAAACTAACCACTATAATTCCGGGGTTTCCATTTCCATCCGGGCTAAAAAATATGAAATATCTAATTACCATTGTCGGACCAACAGCTATAGGAAAAACAGCCTTAAGTATTTCTCTTGCACAACATTTTAACTGTGAAATTATTTCCTGTGACAGCCGGCAGTTTTTCAAAGAAATGACAATTGGCACCGCTGTTCCCAATCAGGAAGAATTAGCATCAGCAAACCATCATTTCATTCAAAACAAATCAATTTTCGAAAATTACACCGTTGGTGATTACGAAAAAGAGGCTTTGCAAAAACTCGAAGAACTATACCAAACAAATGATTTTGCCATCTTAATTGGCGGGTCTGGTTTATATGTCGACGCTATTTTAAAAGGTTTTGACGAATTTCCCGAAATTGATTCTGCAATACGATCTGAAGTAAATTCAAACTACGAAAAACTGGGAATTGAATATCTTCAGCAACAATTACAAAAACTGGATCCCGATTATTATCAAAAAATAACAATCGAAAATCCACAGACATTACAAAATCCACAAAGAATGATGCGTTTTACAGAAGTTTGTATGGGCACAGGAAAACCGTATTCTTCTTTTTTAAACCAAAAGAAAAACAATCGGAACTTCACTCCTATCCTTATCGGATTAGAAGCCGACAGAGAAATCATTTACAACAGAATCAATCAGAGAGTAGATATCATGATGAATGAAGGATTGTTAGAAGAAGCAAAAACGTTATATCCTAACAAAGCGTTAAATGCACTTCAGACAGTCGGGTACAGAGAATTATTTAGTTACTTTGACGGAGAATTCAAACTTGATTTTGCCATTGACGAAATCAAAAAAAATACAAGACGTTTCTCTAAACGCCAATTAACCTGGTTTAAAAGAAATGAAAACACAAAATGGTTTGATTATGCAACGCCAAAAAGCGAAATCATAACATACATTCAATCTAAAATCTAAAATCTTAATTCTAAAATTAAAAAATGCCAATATCTCCAAATTTCACTTCAGTTTTAAGTAAAGACTGGGAAATCAATTTCACACAATGCACACCAAACGGATATTTAAAATATACCGATTTGTGTAATCTGCTGCAATTAACTGCCGCAGCACATTCAGAAGTTGGAGGAATTAGTTTTACAGACATGCAGGAATTTGACCAGGCGTGGGTTCTAAGCAGAATGCGTGTAGAAATAACGGCATTACCAAAATGGCAAGATATCGTAACTGTAAAAACATGGATCAACAGTCTTGAAAACTCCCGCTCTGTCCGTGCGCTCGAAATGCATGTAAACGGAAAAAAAATAGTAGGAAGCGAAACATTCTGGGCTGTTTTTAATACCAAAGCGCGTCGTCCTGAAGGATTAGCTCTTCCGTACGAACATTTTGAATTGTACCCTGAAAAAAGAGCCACAGCAGAAGGCTTTTCCAAAATAACTGTAAATCCTGAAAAAGAGTCTGTTTTTGAAAAAACAGTTTATTTATCTGATTTAGACATTGTAAATCACGCCAATAATGTAAAATACCTGGAATGGTGTTTGGACCATGTCGAGCCAAAAAAGATATTAAATCAGGAAATTAAAAGCTTCGAAATGAATTTCATGAAAGAGCTTTCATTAAATGATAATGTGGTAATTCACGAAAGTGAAACTAAAATTGATACTACTTTTAGCATCACAAAAGAAGATAAAAACTGTTTCGCCTTACAACTCAACTGGAAATAAAATTTCAATTTAAACAATAAAAAAGCTCTGATTTCTCAGAGCTTTATATTTTTTATTAAGTGAAGTCGAATAAATTATTCAGTTACTTTGCTTTTCACAACTAATCTGAAACCTTCTCCGTGAATGTTTAAAATTTCAACATCTTCGTCAGATTTTAGATATTTTCTAAGTTTAGCGATGTAAACGTCCATACTTCTTGAAGTAAAGTAGTTGTCATCTCTCCAAATTTTAGTCAACGCTAATTCTCTTGGCATTAAATCATTTTCATGAAGAATCAACATTTTAAGCAATTCGTTTTCTTTTGGAGACAATTTTATCGGCTCTTCATCCTGAAAAGTAAGGAATCTTAATTTTGAATTCAAATGGAATTTACCAATATTAAATTCAAACTGAACTTGTTCTGCTTTTGTATCAGCAGATTTTCTCTGAATGATTGCTTTAATTTTCATCAATAAAACCTCTGAATCAAAAGGTTTATTTAAATAGTCATCAGCACCTGCTTTGTATCCTTTTAACACATCTTCTTTCATAGATTTTGCTGTTAAAAATATAATAGGCACTTCGCTGTTTTTCTCTCTAATTTCTTTGGCTAAAGTATAACCATCTTTATAAGGCATCATTACATCCAGGATGCATAGATCATATACATCTTTTTTGAACTTTTCGAAACCTTCCATACCGTTTTTAGCTAAAGTAACTTCAAAGTCATTTAACATTAGATAATCTTTAAGAACAGCGCCAAAATTTAGGTCATCTTCTACTAAAAGTATTCTTTTGTTAGTATTTTCCATATTTTAATTTATTAATGGTATTTTTATTATAAAGGTGCTACCTTTTCCTTTTTCGCTTTCAACATATACTTGACCATTATGATCCTCAACTATTCTTTTTACATAAGCAAGTCCCAAACCGTGACCTTTTACATTATGTAAATCTCCTGTATGTTCTCTGTAGAATTTCTCAAAAACTCTCTTTTGAGCTATTTTACTCATACCCAATCCGTGATCTTTAACTTTTATCAGAATTACGTCTTTAACGTTTTCTGTAAAAATTTCAATTTCAGGAGTATTCGGAGAATATTTTATGGCATTCTCCAAAATATTAACAAGCACATTTGTAAAATGAACTTCATTAATCAGAGAAGTTGTTCTTGCAGCATTATAATGCCTTACAACTGTTCCTTTTCTATCTTCTAAGATTAGATTTACGTGTTCAATTGCATCATCAATTATGTCGTGAATTGCAGTTGGTTCTTTTGTAATATCTAATTCTCTTTTTTCTAATTTCGAAATTCGGAGTACATTCTCAACCTGAGCATGCATTCTTTTATTTTCGTCCCTGATCATCTGCAGATATCGATAAACTTTCTCTTTATCTTCAATGATTTTTGGGTTTCTAATTGCATCAAGTGCCAAATTAATTGTGGCAATTGGAGTTTTAAACTCATGCGTCATATTATTAATAAAATCTGTTTTGATTTCAGAAATATGCTTCTGACGCAATAATTGATTTAGTGCACTTGTATAGGCTACTATAATAATTAATGTAAAAATTATTGATAGTATAGTTATACTTAATAATTCAGATAATAGAAACTTCTTTTTGTGAGGAAACGTAACGTATAATTCATATTTACTTCTTCCTTCGTTATTTGTAAAGATGGGTACGTGGTAACTTGCATCTTTATCATAATGAAAAGCATCTGATCTTACTTTAGTTGCCAGACCACTATTAAGAACTCCATACTCAAATTTAGTTTTAACACCATATTCTTCAAGTTCTTTTTTCAGAAATCCGTGTAACTTCTCTTTTGAGATTCTCTCTTCCAGAGGTAAAGCATCTGCAGCATCTTTTATGGATATCTCCTGCTGTACTTTATTTAAGATATCAAGGCTGCCTGAATTTTCAATTTTAATATCCGGTATGATACTTTGCCCTAAAACATTATTATCGATACCATTATTATTGTTATAGATTTCAGTAACTCTTTTTGAGCTAAAATTTCTAAATCTGTCGCTGCTGAATTTTTTATTGAACAGAGAACCGTTCATACCATAATCCTCAGCCGTTAATGTATTGGTGTATACGATAGTTTTATTTGTCTTTTTATTTCTTTGAACAAATAAAACCTGAAGTAAATCTTCTTTTTTTGGAATTTTACCCGTACTGTCTTTTATTTTGTTTACCTGATCAGCATATTTATACAATTCTTGTTTTTCAAGTTTGTCGGCAACATTTCCAATGACCTGGGTAACGTGGTATTTAAATTGTTCGTCATTGTTTTTAAAAGACGAGTTGAACCAATATACTTGAACCAGAATTATCCCTATTAAGGACAAGCTCATTAGCAAAACAAGTATTCTAAAAAATAATTTATTCATCGAAACAAAATTAATATTTTAACAATATACTAAATAATACATTAACCAAATATTAACATTTAAGACTGATTTTGTTTTATATTCAAAATTTTAAGAATTTTAACAACTTCTTCTTTGGCATTTTTAAGATTCTCGTTATTAATTACAAAATTGCTTCCGGAAATTCTTTTTTCATCATTCCATTGCATTTTCATTCGGCTTAAAACCTGATCTCTTGTGGTATTATCTCGTTTTAAAACCCTGTCTATTCTTACTTCTTCAGGAGCAGTAACTGTTATAATTAAATCACATTCTTTATATCGGCCGCTTTCAAATAAAATGGCGGCTTCATAAATAACATATTCATCCTCTTTATGTGTCAATAACCATGCCTCAAAATCACTTTTAACAGCAGGATGCACTATCGAATTTAACTGATTTAATTTCTCTTTATCATTAAATACAATCTCAGCTAATTTTGCTCTGTTTAAAGTATTACCTTCAAAAATCGCACCTCCAAAAGTTTCTCTTATTTTAATAATGATACTTTCAGATTGCATTACATTTCTGGCACCGTCATCGGCTATGTAAACAGGAACACCTAATTCTTTAAAATAATTGGCAATGGTTGTTTTACCACTTCCAATTCCGCCCGTTAAGCCAATAACTTTTGTCATACTTATACTCTAAAAAACATACGAGGAAAAGCTTCCTGTGGTTTTTTCTTTAAAAGGATAATTTTTACAAATGATTCTAAAAATCCCGTTCCGTAACCATAGAATTGTTTCCAAACTGCTATTACAGAAAGATATCCAATTTTAATGCTTTTATTTTGAATACTTGCTGTAAGAAATATTATACCGAAATATACAAAATATAATTGTAAAAAAATATCAAAATTGAATATTAATAGTAAAAAAGCTATTAACAATCCTACAATAAAGGCAGTTGGAAAGAAGAAAGTCAGCTTATTATGTTCTGGATACCAACTATTTAAAATCGGTCTCGCAATCCCAAATTTATGCACCTGAACAGAGAATTTTTCCCAGTCTATCCTACGTTTATGATAAACAAAAGCGTCAGGAAACAATCTCGTTTCAAAACCTAAATTCCATAAACGAATCGAAAGGTCAGGATCTTCTCCAGGATGAATGTTTCCAAAGCCTTTTGACAACTCAAAAGCTTTCTTTGAAATTCCCATATTAAAGCTTCGTGGCTGAAATTTAGTTATCTTTTCAGAACCACCACGAATTCCTCCCGTTGTAAGAAAGGAAGTCATTGCAAAGTTGATTGCTTTTTGAATATTTGAAAAACTGGCAAGTGCTTTGTCCGGTCCTCCAAAACAATCTACATATTTTGCATCTAATTCTTTTCTGACTTCGGTTAGATAATTGGGTGGAATAATACAATCAGAATCAAAAATGATAAAATAATCACCCCTCGCCTTTTGCATTCCAAAATTTCTTGAATCTCCAGGACCCGAATTTTCTTTAAAATAATAAGAAATATTAAGTCTTCCCTGATAATTCATCACAACTTCTTTGCATGGTATTGATGAACCATCTTCAACAAGAACAATTTCAAATGCTTCATTATAATCAGATTTAGTCAGGCTTTCTAAAAGCTCATCAACTTCATCCGGGCGATTATACACGGGTATAATTAAAGAAAAAATCATAATGGAATATGAGGTATTAAAGTAGTATATTTTTTAAATCGAAAAATTTTAACAAAGATATGGTATATTCACAAAAAAACCATCAACTTTTGGTTGATGGTTTTTGATTATCGTAATCTGTATCTTATTTGATACTTTCGATGTTAACTACTTCATTTGCTTCAGCATTATAATCAACTCCGGCAAATTCGAATCCGAATAAATTTAAGAAATCATTTCTGTATCCTGCCAAATCTCCAATTTCAGGTAAAGTTTCTGTAGTTGCTTCCAACCAAAGTTTAGCTACTTTTGCCTGAACATCATCACGCATTTCCCAGTCATCGATTCTGATTCTTCCTTTTTCATCAACAGGTACTTCAGAACCATTGTATAATCTGTCCTGAAATAAACGCTGAATCTGCTCGATACAACCTTCGTGAATTCCTTCTTCTTTCATGATCTTGTATAAAAGAGAAATATATAACGGAATTACAGGAATTGCAGAACTTGCCTGAGTAACCAAAGCTTTATTTACAGAAACATAGGCTTTTCCTCCAACTGATTTTAAACTCTCAGTGATAGAAAATGCAGTAGCTTCTAAGTGATCTTTTGCACGACCTATTGTTCCTTTGCGGTAAACAGCTTCAGTCAAAGATGGCCCGATATAAGAATAAGCAACCGTTAAAGCTCCTTCTGCTAATAAATTTTCATTTTTTAAAGCATCCATCCACATAGACCAGTCTTCACCTCCCATTACTGCTACCGTGTTTTCAATATCTTCTTCATTTGCAGGAGCAATTGAAACTTCAGAAACTTTTCCGGTGTGAAAATCAACTGTTTTATTTGTAAATGTTTGTCCAATTGGTTTTAAAACCGAACGATGCATAACTCCTGTATTAGGATTTGTACGCACAGGTGAAGCCAAACTATAAATTACAAGATCAACCTGTCCTAAATCAGCTTTGATCAAATCAAGCGTTTCTCTTTTAATTTCATTTGAAAAAGCGTCACCATTGATGCTTTTTGCATATAATCCTGCTTTGTGAGCTTCAGTTTCAAAAGCTGCAGAATTGTACCATCCCGGAGAAGCCGTTTTTCCTTCAACTGGTGGTTTTTCAAAAAACACTCCTATTGTAGCGGCATCAGATCCGAAAGCACTTGTAATTCTTGAAGCTAATCCGAAACCTGTAGAAGCACCAATAACCAGTACTTTTTTTGCTCCGGCAATTGGACCTTTTGATTTGATGTATTCAATTTGATTTTTAACGTTTTGTTCGGATCCTTTTGGGTGTGATGTCAAACAAATAAATCCTCTCATTCTAGGTTCTATAATCATCTTGTAATTATTTATTGGTATTAATTGAATTTCAGTTTTAATTTTTCAAAAATAGACATTTTATCCTTAACCCTTTTCATGTTGGCATTCATATTGTCTATAAAGTTTGGATTTAAGGCGTTTTTCTTTGCTAATTTATAATAATTATAAGCAGCGATATATTCATTTTCATATTCGGCCATTCTTCCTAATTCACTGTTATAAGAAGAGTGATCAACATTTTCCAAATTTTTCATGGTAAAGTTAACATGATCTTTGGCCTCTCCATAACGCCCAATGTCAATCAGTAAATAAGTATAATTTAAGTAAGGCGCAGGATATTTTGGTTCAAATTTCATGGCTAGTTTATAATGATAAATTCCTTTATCATAATTACTTAACTTGTTATAATAAATCCAGCCTAAATGATTGTGCGCTTTTCCAAAATCAGGATATTGAGATAATATTTCTTCAAGCATTTCTTTTGCATCAGAAATATTTCCATCAGATATTAATGCATCGGCTTTTATAAATTGGTTTTCGTAATGACTCAGACTTTCCATATTTCTGTATTCTTAATTTAATAATTCTTTTGCATGGTTTAATGCTGAATCCGAGATATTGGCTCCGGAAAGCATTTGGGCAATTTCTACAATTCTCTCTTCCTGAGCCAACAATTTCAATTCTGATTGTGTATCATCATTAACCGTAGATTTGAAAACTTTAAAATGCGAATCACCTTTTGCTGCTATCTGAGGTAAATGCGTGATTGCAAATATCTGCATGGCAGCACTCATTTCTTTCATAATCTCTCCCATTCTGATTGCGATTTCTCCGGAAACACCAGTATCAATTTCATCAAAAATCAAAGTTGGCAATTTAGAATATTTCGCCAAAATAGCTTTTACAGCCAACATAATACGTGACATTTCTCCGCCTGAAGCTACTTTTTTCAGTAACCCAAAATCAGTTCCTTTATTGGCTGAGAACAAAAATTGCAACTCGTCTTTTCCATTTTGGAAATAAGTTTCAGATGGCAATAGCTCGATTTTAAAACGAACATTTGGCATTCCTAAAGTTTCTAAAATCGAAATCAACTGATTTGACAAAACCGGAATTGCATTTTCTCTGTTTTGATGTATCGTAGACGAAAAAGCATCCAATTGGTGCGCTTTTTCTTCTATTGATTGTGATAAAGCTGCAATTTCTTCTTCAATATTTCCTAATTCAATAACTGCGCTTTCTAAATCTGCCTGAATCTGAATCAATTCTTCAACTGAAGCAACCTGATGTTTCTTTTGCAGATTATAAATCAATTGCAGTTTCTGATTGGTCAGTTCTAACTTTTCAGGATCGTTTAATAGCTTTTCTGAAGCGTTTTCTAATTCCTTAGAGACATCATCAAATTCGATTGTCAGGCTTGTAATTCTTTCAAACAAATTCTGATATTCAGGAGAAAACAGCACTATTTTGTGCAGGGCATTTTTGATTTCGTTCAGATTATGAAAAACTCCAAATTGCTCCTCATTAGCAATCGCTAAAGATTTATCAATTGATTCTTTTATGATTTCAACGTTATTTAACTTTTCAAAATCAGTTTCCAGTTCTTTTTGTTCACCAGATTTTAATTTGGCTGCAATTAATTCATTCAGTAAAAAAGTATTGTACTCTTGTTCTTTACCGGAATCACTTTGTTTTTTCAACAAAGCATTTAGTTTTGACTTATCTGATTTGTATGCTTTTAAAAGTTTTTGATAAGAAAGAATCGTTTCAGCATTATTTGCAATTGCATCAATAATCTTAAACTGAACATTTTCATCTGAAAGTTCCTGAGTTTGCTGCTGTGAATGAATATCAATTAAAAACAAACTTAAATCCTGCAATTCCTGAAGATTTACAGGACTATCATTTATAAAAGCACGTGATTTTCCCGAAGGTAAAATTTCGCGTCTTATAATGGTTTCATCTTCATAATCAAGATCATTTGCTTCAAAAAATTCTTTCAAATTGTATTTAGAAATTTCAAAATGCGCTTCGATTACACATTTCTCTTC